>CAINWE010000231.1 GCA_903854365.1 Oligoflexia bacterium | reverse complement strand
TAGTTCGGCGAAAGGTAGGTCGCCTCGATGGGATCCCCGAGTTCGGTCATGAGTGAGGCTTCGACGCTGACTGGTGAGTAGAGACTAAAGTCCAGGATGGTCAGGGAGATGGAGTCAGCAGGATTTTTCAGGAGATAGGGATTGTCACTGGGGGCCGGAGGAATCCAATCGATAAAGGCGAAGTCACCGGAGTTCAAGTCGATACTTGGAGTGGGGGGGGGCGATGTCCTGAGTCGGACTTGGGGTTGGCACTGAGCTTCCATGCTCCCAGCGTCGGCCTCTCCGCCAGAGGTCACTTGAACAGTCTTGAGGTTGAAGAGGTCGGTGTTAGATCGAGTGAGAAAAGTGCGTCTGAAGTCTGTTCTGCCTGGGCAGATGGCAGCGTTCACCCGTGCGAAATAAATCGGAAGTGCGGATGCTCCCGCGTAATAAGGCTCCGCCATGAGTGCATACGGGCCGGGCTCTAGGTGAGGAAAATAAAAAGTCCCGGTTTTGTCGGTGAGGGTTGACGCCAGAATGGTGCCGCGTTTTTGGGAGATGGCTGTCACGTGAGCGCCGAAAAGGGGGGATCCTCTGAAAAGAACCTTGCCGCGTAAAGCTCCATTCAGGTCGATGTGTGGAGAGGGATACAGAGATTGAATTCCCACTTGATCATCGCAACTGAGGTCAGCTTGCTCTGGGCCCTCCATAAACAGCATGGTCGATTGCAGGACTCCGCTATGGGAAAGTCCGAGCGCGTGGCCCAGCTCGTGGGTGATCGTATTTTGAATAAATACGTTGGGCTTTGAGTCAGTGAAACGGACGGTCCCCGAGCTGGGTTCAGTGCTGTCCTGGGGGGACGGAGTAAAGTAGAAATCGTGGTCGTTTAAAATGAGATCGGTTTCAGTAATTTCGCCCGTCACTGAGTTATACCAAACTTCGGTAGATGCCAGGACAGCCGGTGTGAGGTGGGTGATGCTTTTGGATTGAGAAACGAAAAATATCGTAGAAATACCGTCATGCGCTCCTGTGATCGGGAAGTGACTGAGGTCTTCTTCTTGTTTGTATTGAAATTGGATGCCTCCTCGGGATGCATCTTTCCATCTCTGTAAACCCAACCGGACCGCTAACGAGAATTCTTCCTGAGATAGACCTGTGGTTCCTCGGGGGTTGCCCGAGAGCGAGAGGAGTCTGGGGAGGGGCCAGCGAAGCTGGACTCCGTTGGGTGTGACTGTGGGCACGTAGGCGTGAGCGAGTTCGGGTGCTCGATCATGCAAGAGAAGAAGGCAAAGCGCGAAGAGCTGAGTGAGTCGAGCGTTTACTTGCGGTATCTCCATAGTCGAAACACAACCCCCAAAGTGCCCAAGGCGAGCAAGAGCAGCGAGAATGCAATTTGGAGTCCGCCCTGGTGCCGGGCCGTTGCTGGGGACGGAGTAGGGGCAGGCGCTGGGAGGGGAGAAGTGAAGGACGCCTCGGTTGAGCGCGGGCCCACGGCCTGCGTCACTGGGGAAGGCGAGGGTGGGTGTTCGGCTTGGTTGCGGATCAGGAGTTTGAGATCGGCAAGAGTCCAGCGCGAGGTGTTGGGTGTCGTGGGATGTGACGGTTGGCCTCGCCAGAGTGCTGGGCCTGTGAGGAGTTCTTCGCCCTGAGGAGAGAGTTCGAAATTGAGTTTGCCCATCATCATTCCATGAACATCGAGGGATCCGTCAGGATTGGGGGTCTTGAGGAATACGATGACTTTTTCGCCGGATTCAAAGTGCGCCGCCCCGTCGATGATCAGTCCTGTGCCGTCTTTTTCGCCACCGAGTTCGCGGATCACTAGCCCTGATCGGGACGGGATGTCACCTTTTAAAACTTCATCGGGTTCGAGTTGAGAGAAGGTGTAGATTCTTTGGGAGTGAGATCCCTTGCCCCAGTCCGCATAAGAAGTGCCGATGGTTCCTTTGATAATTACGGGAGCCTCTTGGACCGTCTTGGGAAAAGGCTGCGGGAAAAAAGTACTCCCCCAGCTCAATGAGTCCCAACTGAGGTGCAAAAGGAAGCTGCCGAGAATCCAGCGGGAGGGGTGAGTGGGGCTTTTCATCAGGTGAGTCCTTTCTGTGCGGCGGTTTGAGCCTCGTCTGATTTTAGCAGCGTTTTTTGTTCAGGGCGCCTGATTTGCAGTTTGCGCGAGAGATTGATTGGGTAACAGCTCAAAAAAAGTTTTGCCTTTTTGATCGGGTAGTGCTACGACATCGGCTCTCCTGTTTGTGGATCGCTAGCTCAGTTGGTAGAGCAGCTGACTCTTAATCAGCGGGTCGGTGGTTCGATCCCACCGCGATCCACCACTTTTAAATCCCTAAGAATATTAAATATTTCTCACTCGGAAGGTTCTGCTTTCAAATGCAGAAAATTCTTTTGGGGTACCAAAATGCTCCGTGCTCCTATTTTTAGGGTTTGCGCTTTTTGCGCGCCTATTCAGATGAAGTGACTGCCTTCTTAATAATGAAGGAGGTCCAGAATCCGGTTGGATTCCTCGTCGTTGGGGTCATCCGAGACTGCGCTGAAATAAGTCATGGGACGTGACTCAAAGTCGTGAACTTCTCCGGCATCATTTCGGTGTTCCGCGTACCGAGGATGATTGCGATGGTCTCCGTAGTTCCAGTGAAAACTGTTTTCGCATTCAGCGCATTTCAGGCCGTTGCAGCCATCGATTCGGTGAATGACTTTGCCGCAGAAGGAGCAGGGGCGGTTCATTGATCCCGATTTTCTGGCTTCTCTTAAAAATTCTCTCATTTCTTGACGATGGGGTATGGGAGAGGTGTTGCATGTGGGCCCGAGGTGATCCTGCCCACAGCGGAGGCAGCCTTGAAAATCACATTGAAGGCAGACGTATCGGCCTTCCTCTGGATCTCCGCGGGCTTCGCAGTCCCGCCCTGGGCAGGGAAGAACGTGGGGTGCTAGGAGCTGATCGAGCTGATAAATGATGCGATCCGCAGCACGGGAGATCACTGGAAGATCGATGTGGGTTTGGAGGATTAAAAAACTGATCTGAGTGGGATCATTGCAAATCGGGCAGCGATAGAGTGTTGTCTGAGTCTCGTGGGCCCCTAAGCAGGAAATGTAATGGTGCGTGCACTCTGGGCAAAGTTGGCATTCGCAGCTCGCCGGGCCCGATTCTGGGTCGGTACTTGGGTTGGGAAGCGCTTCTAGACAAAGGTCGCAAGGAACTGGGGTTTTCGGCGGGCTGATCGGGCTGATCGGGCTGATCGGGCTGATCGGGCTGATTGGGCTGGTCGGGCTTGATGACCGGCTCGAAGACCGACTTCTGAAACTCGAGAGTTGGCGATCGGCTTCTAAGTATTTGAGCTCGTGAGCGCGGGTATGCACTTGAAGCTTGAGCTCCAGGAGGCAGGACCTGATCGGGGAGGCGGGGTCTCTTTTCTTTTTTTCATCCAGATACTCAATCAAGTCTGACTTGATCCTTCTCAGTTCATTTAAATTTTTGGCCGTCTCGATGAGTGGCGAATAGTAGCTGAAGGCTTCAAGGCGCAGTAAAAATCGAGAAAGGTCGTGATGGCCACGATGGTTCGCCAATCCGGACGCTGTGAGGTCATTTTGGTTCCTGAGGTTGAAATCAGCACCTCGGTCTAATAGGAACATCGCAGTTTTAGTCTGTCCTGCGGAGGCGGCGAAATGGAGCGGCGTATTGAGGTGGTCATCTAATGAGTTGACATTCATGCTATTTTTCAGAGCAAATTTGAGGATGGGTAAGCAACCTTTCTTAGCAGCCAAGTGGAGTACCGATTGGTTGGCTGCGTTGGCTTGCTCAAGGTCAACTCCTTGTTGGATGAGATAGGTGAACACTTTGACGTGGCAGCCATCTGTTGCGAGGAGTAAGGGAGTCCAGCAGTCTTGGATGGGTTGAGAGAGATCAGCACCATTTTCGGTTAAAAATTCGACGATGTCTAGATTTCCGTAGTGAGTCGCAAAATGGATGGCTGCGTGTCCCTCGGCGTCGGGCGCGTTTATATTCGTAATGAACGGTTTAAGAAATCGAAGGATATCTAATTGCTGGTATTGCGTCGCCGCTAGGAAAAGCTCGGTTCCGATGGCCTGTTCTTGCTGTAGGTTGAGGCCATGCTCGGTCAGGGTTCGGAGTAAATGGAGGTTTCCTTTTTGGGCGAGTGCCTTCACTGCGTTTCTGAATGGTCCGTGGGTCGGATCGATTTTCGCCCCGCGATTCACAAGCGCCGCCGAGACGGGATCCATTTCAGGGCTCGTAAGACTCAGGGCCAGGGTGAGGGGGGTGTTGCCATCGGCGTCAGTTTGATTCAGGTCCCGAGAGGAGTGCGATAAGAGCTCGATTTCGTCTAAAGCTTCAGCAATTTGGTAATGCTGAATGAATTCGATCAGGCGCCGATTTTCCGCGTGTGCTTCTTTGAGGAGCTTCCAGTGGGGGTGAGTAAACACCGCTCCAAAGAGGACAATCCAGGGAATGAATAAGTAATAAAATAATGAGGCCAAGTGTAAAAAACTCCGAGGAGGCTTAATATCAGGAATTCGTGGTTTAGAAAAGGATTTCTGAGAAATTCAAGAGTGGCGCAATCGAGAGACGATGCCTATCCCCTATCTTTCTACTCACCTCAGGGGTATCACCATGAAAAGGGTGGGTCGTTTGCGTGGGAGGCGAAATTGCAGAAACTACAAGAGACGCTGAATATCGTCACAAGACTTCGCGCGCATCGTGATCAAAGCCCGAACCGGGACGCTTTGATTGTTGCCTCGGGTCAGTCGCAAACGAGGCAAAAAAAGACGTTTCGCCAATTAGACGAGGAGTCAGACGCATACGCCCGCGGATTGCAAAAATTGGGCATCCGGCAAGGGACAAAAACGATTTTTATGGTGAAGCCCGGGCTCGATCTTTTTACCGTACTTTTTGCCTTGTTTAAGATCGGTGCAGTGCCGGTGGTGGTCGATCCCGGGATGGGAATCGTCCGGATGCTTCAGTGTTATCGGAGTGTGGGCGCAGAAGCGTTGATTGGAATTCCGCTTGCCCATTGGGTAAGGATTGTTTTTCGTCGGACTTTCTCTGGGGTCAAGACGCCAGTGAGATTGGGGGGGCACTTCCTCTGGTGGATTCCAGATCTCTCTCTCATTGCGGAGGGAGGGGAGACTCCTTTTTCTATTGCTCCGACATTGCCATCCGAGTTGTTGATGATCAATTTTACCACGGGAAGTACGGGGCCTCCCAAGGGAGTTGAGTATACGCATGGGATGGCGGATGCGATGATTCGCCAGGTAATGTCTCAATTTGAGCAAGGCACTGAGTCTACCTCTTTAGCGACGCTTCCGCTTTTTGGGATTTTTGATGTCCTCATTGGATCGACGTCCGTCTTGCCTGCGATGGATCCGACTCGACCCGCAAAAATTAATCCCCGGAGGATGATTGAGACGATCTCTTTTCATCGGATTACCCACCTTTTTGCGTCACCCGCATTTCTGAGCCGGATCACTGAGTACGGAAAGTCTCATCCTGTTCATTTGGCTTCGATTCGACACGTGTTGTCGGGCGGGGCTCCTGTTTCTTTTGCTTTGCTGGAATCTCTGCAGCGGCTCTTGCCGACTACCGCTCGGGTTCATGCCGCTTACGGGGCTACAGAAGCGTTACCCATTGCTGCGGTTTCTCAGGTGGGTCACGGCCTTCAAATTTTTGAAGGATTGAGGGTAAGGAGTGAAGCGGGAGAGGGTTCTTGTGTGGGAATGGCCGTTGCGGGGGTGAGCCTCAGAGTGATTCAGGTCCGTGACTGCGCCCTTCCTCAGTGGTCCGATGAGCTTGCTGTCGGGCCAGGTGAGACGGGTGAGATCCTGGTTGCCGGTCCGGGAGTGAGTCAGCGCTATCATCGAAACTCATGGGCTCAGGCAGCGATGAAGATTCTGGACGGCTCTGTGGTCTGGCACCGTACGGGAGATTTGGGGTGGGTCGATGCAGAGGGCAGGATTTGGTTTTGCGGACGTAAAAGTCAAAGAGTTCGGACGCGGGAGGGTATTCTATACACGGTTCAGTGGGAGGGTGTCTTTAATGCTCACCCCGCAGTTGCTCGAAGCGCTTTAGTAGGGGTGGGGCCTCTGGACAATCAGCAGCCGGTGCTATGCGTTGAGTTAAGGCACTGGGGAAGTGCAAAATTTCGTAATCAGGTGGAAAGCGAGTTGCTGATGATGGCAGCCCGGCGTTCGATGCCAGGTGAAATCAAGATTGCCATGCTGCCGACTATTTTATTTCATCGCAGTTTTCCGGTGGATATCAGGCATAACGCAAAAATTAATCGAGAGACTTTAGCGCGATGGGCCGAGAAGCGACTGGTTTATCGCAGCGCGTTACGTTGGTTCTCTCAGCGTGGTGTCTCTGGTGTTCAGATTGATTCTTGAAGCGGGTCATGATTAATTACATTAGGAATGTAATTGAGGGAAATTTAAAATGACCGCATCTAAGTCCGAGTCTATCGCTGTCGCTGCAGTTGATCTCAGTCCGTTTCCTCAGATCACTGTTGAGCGGGTTCAAGAAGCTCAAAAAGTCCTCAAGCAGTATCTTGTACCCTCGCCGTTGGTCTTAAATGCTTGGTTGTCTGAGGTTCTCCAATGTGAAGTGTACCTGAAGCTTGAAAATATGCAGCCCATTGGGTCTTTCAAGATTCGAGGGGCTACCTACAAAATTTCAAAGCTCACCGAGCAGCAAAAAAAACAAGGGGTCATCGCTGCCAGTGCCGGAAACCATGCCCAAGGAGTTGCCTGGGGTTCGAAGCGATTGGGAGTTCGGTCTTTAATTATTATGCCGGTATCTGCCCCCTTAATTAAAGTTCAAAATACTCAAGCTTTGGGAGCTGATATTCTCTTGCATGGCAATAACTACGACCAGGCTTTTGCAAAAGCCCAGGAAATTGCTAGTGAGACGGGCAAAGTTTTTATTCACGCTTTCGAAGATGCTGATGTCATCACCGGTCAAGGGACGACTGGATTGGAAATTCTTGAGCAGTTGCCCGACACCGATTGGGTGATGAGCTCGGTAGGTGGCGGTGGGCTATTGGCTGGAGTCGCCACTGTGATGAAAGCTTTGCGGCCCAGTGTTCGGATTGCTGGATGTCAAGCGCAGGGAGCTGCTTCGATGGTTCGTTCAATGGAGCAAGGTCAGGCCGTGACGCTTCAACGCGTGGAGACATTTGCAGACGGGATTGCCGTCATGAAGGCGAGTGATTCGATTCGTCAGATTTTAGCTCCCCTGATCGATCAGTGGGTGGA
This sequence comes from Oligoflexia bacterium, assembly GCA_903854365.1. Classification (GTDB taxonomy): domain Bacteria; phylum Bdellovibrionota; class UBA1018; order UBA1018; family UBA1018; genus CAINWE01. Next base: position 5,924 of record CAINWE010000231.1, on the reverse strand, counting down.
AGTCGAGGATGACGATATCGCAGCTGCTGTCCTCACCCTCATGGAGAAGGCGAAGACCATTGCCGAAGGGTCTGCTGCGGCAGCCTTGGCAGGTCTGTATGAAATCAAGTCCCAAATTCGTGGAAAAAAAGTGGTCGTCATTGTCAGTGGCGGCAATATCGATGTCAACGTCCTCGCTCGTATTATCGATGTTGGTCTCGTTCGGGCGGGAAGAAGAGTTCGAGTGAATATTGTGATCAGCGATCGTCCAGGATCTTTGGCAAAAGTAACCCAGTTAATTGCCGATCAAGGGGCAAATATTTTGCAAGCAATTCACGATAGAAACGAGCCCTCCAACCAGTTGAATGAGACCGAGGTGGCCTTAACGTTAGAAACCCGCGGTCCAGAATTCAGTCGGAAGCTCATTGAAGAGCTGCGTAAAAGCGTGATTCGACTCGAGCTGAGTCACTAATTCGGAGACTCGAGAAGCAGTCATTCTCAGGGGGAAACGCAATGCGGGGAATAGATGTCTGTCCGACCCTTTTGGCTCTGAGTTTGCTTTCCGGGGTGTCGTGTGCGCCGGGAGTAGAGCCTGCTCTGCAAACTCCCGAAAACCCCTCGTGTGCACCAAAGGCACTTTCGCGCAGCGGTCAGACGACTGGAGTCGGTTTGGTCTTTGTGACTGATCCGATGAGTAGTTCTGGAAATCCATACTTGCACCCTCAGGCCGAGGCGCTTGATCAATATGCCGTTCAAGTTCCTTTATCACACCTCTTTGGATCAGGCGTATTGGACGGTCAATACGTTTCGATTCGGAATCGGATTCAGTGCAATGACGGTTTTGGTGCATTTGATATGAAGCATCAATTTATTTACCCGCATAGTGACTTTCGGTTTCAAGAAGCCATGAGTTATTACTATGGAGATCAATACCAGAGTCGCCTGGCTGCAAACGGATATCTTATCTCGAAAGACCCGGTTGTTATTTTGGCTCATTGCGAGTCGGTCGATAACTCCTATTTTACTAAGGCTCATGATGTTGAGCGACAAATCTATAATGGCAGAGAATTTAACGAAGTTTGCTTAGGGGACTCCAATTATACGCCCGGGGCTTTTTATGCGGATGATGCCCAAGTGGTCATTCATGAGCTGCAACATGCAGCGACCGTAGATAATTATTCTCCTAATAATAATTTGAATCAATTTTTTTACGATGAAGCTGGCGGTTTGAACGAAGGTATTTCAGATTTTATGAGTTTAGCATTTTCGGATAATATTGCTGCGCCGAGTGTTGGAGTGGATGCGAAGCTATTTAGTCGTTGGGCTCTGGGTACTTTTAATCAAAAACCGAATCATAGCAGTGTACGCGGGGCACACCGGTGTCCCATGTATGATTCGAGTTTTCCAAATTGCACTTCTTACCCCGCTTTTGGATTACCTTCCGACAGTAATGGCAGCAAGACCACAATTAGTTATGTGTACCCAGATGGCCTAGGATGGCCGTTTCCTAATAATTACAAGAGTCAAAATATTCTATCAAGTATTTATCAATCTTATGTGTACGATGAGGAGATTCACAACGACGATCTCATTATTACAGGAGCCTTGTGGGACTTATATTCCGCTTTGAAGCAAAATCGCGGTGGAGACGGGTGGGCCGCATTTAACCTTTCCCAAAAATTGGTGCTTGAGGGGGTGCGGCATCTTCCTGCGCCAAATGCTGCTAACCGTTCTCCGGTCACTTTTATCAAGTTTGCCAGTACTTTGATGGATTCGATTTCGTTAGTGAGTGGCTTAACCCCAACCGATCGGACGTCTATTCAGCAGGTTTTAAAGGATCGCGGACTTTATCAAATGCAGACTTTGCAATCTGCTGATTGGGTCGCCGTGGGGCCCGGTACCCTCAAGCTACGGCCGCATACCTTGACGCCCGGTGTTTTCATTCAAGATAACCCTCAAATTTTGACTAAATGGCTGACTCAAATGGGGGTGGATACTTCTATTTTGAGTCAGGTGACTTCGAATACTCAGAATTCCATGCTGGATCCTGGTGAAATTGCCGTGATTTGGTTTGATTTGCAAAATAACCAGGATCTGACAGCGGGAGGGGTTTTATTGACCGTCACCTCTCCGGATCCAGATCTGGAAATTTTGGATGATTCTTTTAACCTTGGCTTCAACGGAGGCGGCGGTCAAAATCAAGCGCAGGTGATGTATGCGAAGGTAAACGGTAAGGCTATGGGTGAGACTCTGAACACAATTGTTGCCACATCGAGTGGGAATGGTGTGAGTTTCTCCAGCCCAGGAAATACCTACTTTACGACGAACCCACTTTTTGGGTTAACGTATCGGACAGGGGTTTGGGTGAAGGTGAGCGCTGCAGCGGAACATGGCAAGGAAGTAGGACTTCAAGTCCAGGCAGTGCCGGCGAACGGAAGCGCCCTCGTGCAGAGTCAGCCGATAACTCTGACTTTTCCTGTCAAAATTCAATAGTTTTTGAGAGGATGAAGTATGGTGAGTCATCGTCGAAGCTTTGGAAGAAATCGCCGGAATCTCCTTTGGCTGGGTTTGATCGTTCTGGGGTTCGCTCTCTTGCTTGTATCTCGGGGAAAGAAATCTCAATTGAACCGAGGAGAAAGTCAAATTGTAGAAAGTCGTGAAGCAACCGGCGGGGGTCCATCTGTTTTACCTTCTCCCGGAGCGAGTTTGGCACCTCCGACAAAGCTCGCGACGCCACCTCATTCAAATTTAGACTCCTCGGTCGAGAATTGGCATCGCTTTAAAATAAAATATGGTGAGCACCTTGAGCCAAAGTATTCGGCTGACCATTTTTTGATTTCGATTGAGGGCAAGGTGGGTGTGGGCGTTCCGAGGGGACTGGAGTTCAGTCCGGCCGACGAGGATCAATTGAAGCAGCGAGCCGACGAAATGCTTCGAGCTCTCTCCGGCTTGATCGGCGAAAGAGAGAACTGGCCGATCGAGTTTAGAGAGGCCCGTGTGGGGGCGTCCTCGGGACAGGTCTTTTTTCGTGAAACTCATGATGGCTTAGTGGTGAAACCTTCGGGAACAGTGAAGGTGGATTTAGGACCTCACGGAGAACTTTTGGGTTTTTATTCGGACTATGCGTCTCAGGTGAAGACAATCATTCCGGCGACTTTGTCGGAAGCCGAGGTTCAAGAGCGGGCTCGGACTGTCTTGGGCCAGCGAAAGGGATCCGAAGGTAGTCTGGGAGGATTCAGGCCAGGGGAGCGTATTCTTTGGGTTTCGGGGTCTACTGCTCGAGTCGCTTACGAGTTTTTCGTAGCAGGCCGTGAGTTAGTCGTAGACGCTCAGTCTGGGCGCATCATTCTTTTTCACGATCTTCGGCATTATTAAGTACGGCGTGAGCTCGCTGCGTTGCGGAGAGTTCCAGCGGTTTGCTCGACTTCTGTCGTCGGACGGTTTGCGAGTCGGGCATTAAGCGGGTATTCTAAGGTGATGAATCAGGTTCTTTTTCGACGGATAGCAGCAGGTTTGGGGTTAGTTTTGATGGTGGGCTGTGCCACGGGGAAGCGCCCTGGGTACTTTGAGGCTCAGGGGGTGATCGGTGACAAAGCCTGTACACCCGTAGATGTCGAAAAAAGGAATGGCCATCGGCCTCAATTGGACTCTTTGTCGCCTGGGCTCGGTTTTGATCTAGGGGGCAGTGAGTTGCGGTTGAGGGGGCGGGGTTTTCGAGCGGGTGCCCAAGTTTTTCTGGGCGGGACACCTTGTGTAGATTTGGAATATATCAGCGAGGCATCCATTAAATGCACGAGCTCGCCTCATGCCCGAGGGAAGGTCGAGGTCGTGGTGGTGAATCCGGATTTGAGCTGCGATTCGTTGGCTAACGCGTTTCAGTATGTGCCGGGTTTTCAGATTGCCCCTAAATCGGTACAGCTGAACGTCGGCGACAGTATTCAGTTTAAGGCTCAGGGAGCAAGCGGTGCCGTTCGCTTCTCTTTGGTGGATGGGTCGGGCCAGGTGGATGCGAGTGGGTTATTTACAGCAGGTTCGGTACCAGGTGCCGCTTTTGTGCGAGTTGTCGATGTTGGGAGTGGTGCGTTTGATACAGGCTTAATTGACATTAAGTCATCCACTGCGGGACTCGTCTTTCAAGATCTGACGGTTTCTGCAAGTTCGAGTCAGATTGGGGTGGGAGAAAGTGTGTTTTTGGCAGTGTCAGGTGGGGCTGGGCCTTATCGATATTTTCTTGATCCTCAGCTTGGGACGGTGGACGCAATGACGGGGCGGCTGACGGTTTTAAAAGTGGCCGATGATGCATTGGTTCAAGTTCAAGATCAGGCAGGGCATCAGGCTGTGATTCATTTAAAATTCGTTGATCGCGTACGTTTGACGGGTCTAGATCGGATTGAGCCGAATCAAGTCAGTACCATTCAAGCTCAGGGAGGAGTTCCTCCTTATGTTTTTACGATTGTTTCGGGTTTGGGGCAGCTCGAGCCTAATGGGCAATTCACAGCCCCCGATCGACCTGCGAATACTGTGATCTCCGTGAAAGACTCCGTAGGGAACATAGGGCAAATGTCTGTGTTGACCGTGCCCAAACTGTCATTGAGTCCCAGCTTGATAGACGTGCTACCTGGGCAGACGGTCCGATTTTTGGCACTGGGGGGAGTAGCTCCTTACTCATTTCAAATGGCCGGCGTGGGAAGAATTGATTCGAAAACAGGAGTGTATTTGGCCCCTGAGCACGGAACTACAGATACGATTGAGGTGAAAGATGCTCACGGGTCGATCGCTGCAGCAAAGGTAAATGTGAGTACCACGGTGAGTTCTCGCTTGATTGCTTCGTCTTTGGGGCATACCTGCGCCGTCAATCAGGGTGTGGCAGAGTGCTGGGGAGAAAATCAGTGGGGTCAGTTGGGTAATGGGAGTCTCCGAAGGCAACTGCGACCTATGCCCGTGGTTGGGCTCGAAAGGCATGTTGCTAGCGTTGTAGCGGGGTACCGTCATACGTGCGCGCTGCTCGGAAACGGGGCAGTCAAATGTTGGGGAGATAATTCTAAGGGGCAATTGGGAATTCAATCGGTAGCGGATCCGGAAATTCAACAGCGGGGCGTTCCGCAGGCTGTCGCTGGATTGGGTCAGGGCGTCGTGGCGATTGCAGCAGGCCAGCTTCATACCTGCGCGATTCGAGATTCTAAAGTTTATTGTTGGGGAGATAATTCCAAAGGGCAGTTGGGGCTGGCCGGGGGCGGGTGGAGTGGGCTGCCGGTGCAGGTGGCGCAGATCGATGCAGGGGCTCAATCCATTGCGGCAGGCGCATTTCATAGCTGTGCCATTGTGCAAGGTGCTGCAAAGTGTTGGGGTTGGAACATCAATGGTCAGCTGGGAAACTCTGGGCGTATCGACAGTGAGGAGCCCGTGAATGTTTTTGGTCTTTCAGAGGGGGTTCAGCTCATTGAGGCGAGCGGAAATCATACTTGTGCGACTACAAAAGATGGGCTGTTTTGTTGGGGTTACAACGCCGCCGGTCAGCTCGGGGATCGATCGACGAGCAGTCATTCCGCACCCGTGCCCGTGCTTGGGCTCGAGGGTTCGGTTGAGCAGCTTGCCTTAGGTTCTCAGCATACCTGTGTTCGTATGGGCGGGGTGACGCAGGTCTTGTGTTGGGGTTACAATCATTTTGGTCAAGTCGGAAAACCTTCAGGCGGGATAGAAAAAATACCTCAGGCCGTATCGCTCCCAGGCTCGGTAACCGCATTGGGTGCGGGCGAGGGCCATACTTGCGCACTCGTGGGCGACTCGTACACTTGTTGGGGGCATAACTCGAGTGGCCAATTAGGGAATAGAACTATTAAGGATTCTTCTGCTCCAGCAGGACTCATGAAATTTGATTAATCGATGCATGGCGACCCCGGAGAGGTTTGAACTCCCGACCTGATGCTTAGAAGGCACCTGCTCTA
>CAINWE010000230.1 GCA_903854365.1 Oligoflexia bacterium | reverse complement strand
TCTGGGGGACGCTTTGACCCGACCCAGATCCGTATCACTGATTTAGCGTTCACCCATTCAGATCCTTTAGCCCGCCAAGTTCGAAGGATACTCAGAGAGCAATATCGCTTCCCCCTGGATGATAAGACAGCTTATGGCATTCCAGCTGTCTACTCAGCAGAACCTTACACGGCGCCCCAGGAGCTCAAGTATGATGGGGGAAAGGGATTTCGTTGCGTTTGTCCACAGGGAGATAACCCTTATTTTAATTGTGATAGTCGGAATTTGATTTTGGGGAACGCCAGCTTTGTCACCGGCACTTTTGGGCTTTACTGTGCGTCCGTTGTCATTCGTGCGCTCCTCGATGCGAAAGACTTAATGCAGTCGGTCAAGTCGGCTTCTAGCTAAACTCCTGCAACTGAAAACAATGATTTAAATTTTCCTGCATTTTGTGAGATGCTCTCCAATTGAAATTGGGGGACGCATCAATGAAATCAAAAAATCACCTCAGACTTTTTTTAGGGATAGTCTGTGCTCTTTTCAGCTCAAAATCATGGGCAGTGCCGATCGGAATCGTAGACTCTGGGACTGACCTGCAACACCCGGATTTACTGAAGAAGGCTTGGAACAATCCAGGGCACCTCGTTGGAGACTTCTTTACAGACGACGTTCACGGATGGAACTTCGCGGATAAAAATAATGAAATTATTGATTACAGCTACTTGGGTAAATTCTCTCCCGAGATGACGCGTTTTTTTCAAGTCCAACTCAAGCTTTTGCAAGACACCGCCAGTGAAGACGATATCGCGTGGTTAAAGAGCAAAAAGGCAGATGAGCACTTTATTCAAGAGTTAGAAATGTTTGGCAACTTCGTTCATGGAACACACGTCGCCGGCATTTCTGCGCACAACTCTGACCAAGCCCAAATTATGGCTGCTAAGATTATCCCAACTCGATCGATAGAAGCCCCGTCTGCTTTAAGCGAATCAAATTGGTTGAACCCATTTTCATTCCACCTTTGGGCTGGACACCCACTCTCGGATCTAGGTTTGACGCTTTTGCTCGATATAGCGTCTGGCGAGCAGGCAGAGATGTTGAGTCCCGTAGGGGCTTATTTACATGCTACCGGTATGGCTGCAGCAAATTGCTCGTTTGGCACGAGTGTAGCTGAGGCAAAAAAGGTCGTAACCATGCTGGCGAAAAACCTTCTTAAGCGTGAGCTCAGCGAGGAGGAGCAAGAAAAGTTTGGAACTCTGTTTGTGCAGAAAATTCTTCAAAAGGGCGCTTCTTTCGTCACGTCAGCCCCAGGAACTTTGTTTGTCATCGCAGCTGGCAATGACGGGACGGACAACGATCAAATCCCCATGTTTCCAGCTAATTTGAAGTACGATAATACCATCACTGTCGCAGCGACCCGCGGCTATGATAAACTAGCTTCTTTTTCTAATTATGGCTCTAAAATGGTGGACATCGCTGCACCGGGCGTAGGAATAATTTCCGATATTCCCGGAGGTGAGACGATGCCGCTCAGTGGCACTTCTCAGGCAGCCCCCTTTATTACCAATTTAGCCGGTAGAATTATGGATGTTAATCCAAAGCTATCGTTGCGCGAGGTTAAGCAGATTTTGATGCAGACCGTAGATAAAAAGAGCTTTTTGATTGGAAAGGTGACGTCTGAGGGTATTGCGAATCCTGCTCGGGCTCTCTCGGCGGCGAATTTCTCCACTCGTTTCAGTGTTATGGAATCGATTGATCGCTCAAAGCAAGAAGTCGGAAATGTTAAATCCATGATGTCGGTGCATAGCCAGAATTCGTACGATGGGGAACCTATTCCAATGCCTTCGATTTTTCTCAGATAGCAAGATCGATGATCTCTAGTTGAATTAGGTTGAAATGTCGTGGATAAATTGCAAGTGTTCTAGAAATTCCTTGCCTACTAGGCCGATTTTTAGATTTTCTGCCTGAGTTTGAATCGATTTTAAATTCCAGTCCGAAGTCAGCAATATCGTTCGCTCTCTGGGTAGAGTTTGGCAAAACTTGAGTCCTCCGGATAGGT
>CAINWE010000229.1 GCA_903854365.1 Oligoflexia bacterium | reverse complement strand
GGGCTTATGAGTTAATGAATAAGTTAGATTTAGCTTCGGAGTTTTTTCTACAAACTTGGAATATCGATCCGCATTATCGAGATCTGGATCGACGCTTGAGAAGGGTGCGCAAGACTGGATTATGATCAGGCGACCATTTATTATTTTTAATTTGGTCGTGTGCTTTCTCGTGGCGGGTATTTTGCTATTTCTTCAAACCCCGCAGTTTGCAGGAGTATTGAAGTCGGTCGCAACCCGCTACGTGCCAAAAGATTTGGGAGTGACCGGGGACTTTACGGAGATCTCTGTGCAGTTTTACCCACCCGGGTTTTCGCTCAAGAATCCTAAACTGTGGGTCAAAGAAAGAAATCCAGTCGGGCTGCCTGGAGGTTCGTCAGTCGAGGCAAAGAAGATCGATTTCACTTTTCGACCCTTGCAAATTTTTTCGGGGAATATTCGCGTCCACGAGGTGGGTATCAGCGACGGAGAAGTTCGTTTGCCCTTGGATCTCACCCAAGGTACCACGAGTCCGTCCGCTCCTCATGGGGCTCCGTCTCGGGGTTCCGTGTCGGACCTGAGTCGCCGGTTCCACTGGGATGAGCTCTTTCAGATTAGGGCAGATGGCGTAGTCTTAGAGAATGTCCAAATTCGACTAGGCCCTGATTCAAAGCACGCTGGCCTGCAAGGCCTGGCTAAATCGGTGAGGCTGGGGCGATCCGACGATCCAGCTGGGCTCGGATATGCGTTAGATTTGGAGTTGACTCAGATTGAGGGGAGATGGCTGGAGCTCGCGCACATTCCGGCAGCTATTGATGCTTTGCGAGTCAAAGCCAAGGTCAATGCCACCGGAATTGTTTTAGAAGAATGTGCGCTCACTCAGGCCGGGTTGAGAATCGAGACGCCTGGAAAGTTGAACGGGGACGTGCTCAATTTACAGGATCGATTTGAGGCAGATCTTCGGTTGAGAGCGAGCGGGGATTTAAGTTCGATTCTGAAGGGGTTTCAGACCGGAAAAGGGCTCTTGCTGCATGGACAAGTGGTTGCAGAGGGGGCGGTACGGGGAAACCTTCTCCGGCCTATGGAAAGTTTGCATGTGACAGCTTCGGTGCAAGGGAGTGACCTCCAGTATCAGGCGTGGAAAGCTAAACAGGGCGAAGCTGAGTTGAGTTGGAATGCATCACCGTCGGGTGGCGTTGTGAATTTTGAGCGGGTCGTTCTATCTTCTCCCACAGTCCCTCGGTTGGGTGCGGAGCAACCTGGTGATGGAGGACGTCTCACCTTAGGGCCAGCGCAGTGGGAGGTCAATTCGCAGCAGCCGGTGAAAGTCATGGCTCGTTTTGAACATGCGCACCTGCATTGGCTGGGGGCGCCAGCGATCGAGTCGCTCTTTTCTTTGGATTTTCGGCTCAATGGTGAGAGTCAAATCACCTATCGGCCTAAGGGAGCTGGAGGGAGTTGGGAAGTTCAGGCGAATTTGCAGAATTGGCTAGAGGATTTTCAGCTCGATAATCAATTGTATCATCAGCCTCGACCTCTCAATACTGTGTTCAAGATCCCAAGAATCACGTTGTCAGGTGATGTTCTGCTGGACTCGTCGGGAGTGCGGCCTAAGGGCCTCGATATCATGCTCCCTCATTCGGTCCTGAGGACTACTGGAAAATTGGATTTTAAAACTGGATACGATTTACACGCGAGTGGAAATCTTGAGTGGGATGATCTAGGAAAAATTTCGGGAAGTGATGTGCGAGGTAAGGGGGGGGTAACCGTCCATGTGCATGGTGCTCCTGTGGCTGTTTTGGTGGACATCGATCTGGATGTTAAAAATGCCCATTACCTCAATCTTGACTTGGGTTCAATTCGAGGCAGAATGACCTGGGACGACCATCTTAATCATTTGATCTTTTCTAAAGATGTTCTTGTTCATGGCGAAACTGAGTATTTTGTCGACGGCTTAATCGCTACCGGTGCTAACGATCAAGTGAATCTGGATGTTCGAATTCCTAACGGTAATATTCATGATTTTATACAAATTTTTGGCCATCTCACGAAGGATTTGTGGTGGTTTCCACATTCGTTGAGTGGACCCTTTGATGGGAGTCTGAAAGTTCGGGGTGGGGTGAGTTTTCAGAGGTTGGTCGTCTCTACGGCTATGGAAGGGCGCGACTGGAGATTTTTGGGCGAGCGATTCAAATCTGTTCACTTAACGGGAGGATATGATCGAGGCAAATATTTGGTCGACGAGTTGAAGGCGATCAAGCGGACGGGGCAAATCGAAGCTTCAGTGTCGCTAGACGCTCAAAATCAAATTCAGTGGAAGGTGGAGACCCAGGACTTGAATGTGTTGGATTTTGACCTTTTTGCGCAGTCAGATGTTCCGCTGCGAGGAGATGTCACCTTTCGCAGTGAGGGCAAGGGGCCGGTCAGCGAGGTCGAATCGGCGACCGATTTTAGTTTGACGCGGTTTTCCGTGAGGGGGGCTCAAATGGCATCTAGCTCTGCTTCTCTCAAGACTAGCGATGGAGTTGCTCGTTGGGTCGGTTCTTACTTTGGTGGGCAGGCCGAAGTGAACGCGCTCTATGATTTGAACCCGAGAAATTTGAGTTCAGTGCGGTTAGCTTTGAATCATCTCGATTTTTCGCCCTTGCTGCTCTTGATGAATAAAAAAAATATGCAAGACACCCAGCTGGCCGGACTAGTCTCTGGGATTATCGACTTGCGATTTAAGGCCGGGTCTCTAGAAAAAGCAAATGGTTCGGTGCAGATTGCCGACTATTTGCTTGCGAGTTCGGACGTGCGCTTTCAACTCGAGAGACCAGTACAGTTCAGTTTGACCGACGGAAATTTTGAAGTGAATCAGCTTTCGATGGTCGGTAAATCGAAAAGAGTCACGTTAGATTTAAAGAACAGGAATGATTTTTTAAGTGGACGGATTCAAGGGGAGTTGGATGATTCTTGGATCTATTTCTTTTTGCCGTCAGTCACTCAAGTACGAGGGTCAGCGTCACTCGATTTTGCCATTGGCGGCACCTTTAAGCAACCCTCCCTTGAGGGTGAGATGAAATTGAATGGCGGGGAGCTCAGAGTGGAGGCCTTGGAGTCACCCTTTGAGAATTTTTCAGGCAAAATCCTGGTGAAGCAGAATGCATTGGATGTGCAGGACGTCAGCGCTGACCTGGGAGGCGGTCACGTCAAGGTGAATGGGAAAATTTTAATGAGCGCTCAGAAGTCTCCAGAGATTCACTTGAATGCTAAGATTCAAGAAGCCAAGGTGAAGGTGTATCCCTTTCAATATGCGAAAATGTCGGGGCAATTGGGCATTGGCGGTCAGGCTGCGCCGTATTTGATTGATGGAAGTATTGCAATCGATAGCGCCTTATTTCGTGAAAAGATGCTGAGTCAAAAACGTTCACCGGAGGGGATTAAGGCAATTCAGTATTTGCCTGCCGCCTCTGCAAAAGGGGAAGTTTCTAGTTCCTTGTTTGCTTTAAATATTCGTCTTGAGGCGCCGAACGGACTGATCGTTCAGAATGACCTTTTTCGAGATGTAGTGGCAAAAGGGCAGATGACGCTCGTCAATACCTGGGATGCTCCGCGGGTGATGGGTCGTTTGGAGATCGATGAAGGAAAACTGATTTTTAAGGATCACGTTTTTAAGATCCAAAGTGCTTCGGCGCTTTTTGATAGTCCGACTGTGATTAATCCATCGTTCGACCTCATTGCTAAAACTGAAGCAAGCGGGGTCAAAATCCAAATGTATGCCACTGGGCGTAAGAATGACATGAAGATAGAAATGACAGCGAGTCCGGCGATGCCCGAAGCTGAAATTTTTTCGCTTCTTGCTCTTGGGTTAACCTCGAGCGATGCAAAAAAATTGAGCTCAACGGATTTAGGTTTAATTCAGCAGGGAGAGGCAGCCTCCTTAGTATTGCATTCTCTCGAGTTCAATCGCGAACTTGAAGATCGTACTGGATTGCAAGTGCGAGTCGATGAGTCCATTAATCAACAGCAAGGGGTCAGTGCTTTTCGAACGCCAGGACAGAATGATTCGAATGCTGCTCCGCAGATTACTGTGAAGAAGAAATTTGGCGATCGTTTTAGTGTATCAGCCGGCAGTACAGTGGGTTTCGGTTCCTCGCGTTCTAATCAGTTGAATTTGGATTATGCTGTCAATCCAGAGTTATCGATCAACGGCCTTTTAAATAATTACGGATCTAACGCCTCTGTACTGAATAACGGCTTGAGCAGCTCTACGGATACCCAGTCTACGCAAACCGAGGCATCCTTTGGGTTAGATTTAAAATTTCTGACGAGGTTTAGGTAATTATTGATGAAATTCCTGATCCCGATTTTATTGCTGGCCATGTCGTTGAGCGATCAAGCGAGAGCAGCGACCTCAGAATTAAAGATAGATCGGGTCAACCTCGTGGGAGTTACTGCATTTCCAGTGGCAGCGATTGAGTCGGTGATTGAGGTGGCATCGGGTCAGAATTTTGATCGTCATGGCATTCTAGTTTCTGAAGAAAATATTCAGGCGTATTATCTCTCACACGGTTATCCGGAGATGACGGTACGCACTCGGATCAGCCGGAAAGTGGAAGAGGCTGCAAGTGGTAAGCCGCGAGTTCAGAATGTTTTAGAGTTTGAAGTGTCAGAAGGACGGCCGATTCGGATCGCTGAAGTGGACCTGGTGCCATCGAGTGGTACCAGTTCTCGGGAGTTTCGGGACTATCAGTATGGCCGTTTAAGAAAAGGGCTTACGATTCAATCGGGAGACGTGCTCGATCAAGCGAGAATTGCGGATGGAAAGCGGACAATCCAAGAGGCTCTTTTGGGAGACAATTATATTGGTTCTGGTGTGAGTCAGATTGAATTTGAACCGGTCGCAAATAAAAATGAAGATAAAGGCTCTAAATGGGTCAAGGTTCGATTTCGGATCGATCTCGGTGAGAT
>CAINWE010000228.1 GCA_903854365.1 Oligoflexia bacterium | reverse complement strand
TTGCTGACGGAAAATTTTTATACTGCGTAAATGAATTTGACCACAGCACAAGATTTTGGTCGGGTTTTGGATGATTTCGCATCAGCCTCAAGTAACAAGTCAGAATCCCCTTATAACTCTGCGCCACCGTATTTGCGGGAATATTAGCCACTCCATTTGAAAACAATCGACCCAAATTGGGACCAGGCTGCAGGTTCTGAATCTGTTGGAGATAGTCAGGTGCAAAGGACGCAGTTTGAACGTTGCCTGTCAAAATCACATCTGCGTTGGCTTCGCTCGTAATGACTTTCCAGCGACCTCGAGCCAAAAGAGCACGCAGCAAACTCCGGTGTACGATTCCCTCCACCCCGGGCTGATTAGTCCCATTACTCAAGTTCTTAATGTAAATCGTTTCAAGACCTTCGCTCGAATACGAATGCCGGGACGTTTGAAAGGTGTATCCGCAGCCAGCCAGACTACTCATCCACAAAGTAAGCAAAAAAAACAAAAAAGACAAAGGATGCATCTTATTTTCCACAACATTCGACTCTGGAGGTAGAGTCATACCATGGGCTTTGAGAATTTTCATAGTCTTCTCGACATTATCAAAAAGGCACAGAAAAAATACCCTACCTTTTCCTTAAGGCTTGCCGAGGCTGAAGCTCTGGGACGATGGCAAATTGCCGTGGGAGAAATCATTGCAAAACACTCGCGCGCGATTCGCGTCCAAGACGGCGTGCTGTGGGTTGAAGTAGATCACCCGGTATGGAAATCGGAACTCCACTACCGTAAGCAGCAAATTTTAGATATTTTAAATTGCCACACCCCATGCGCCACACCCGGCCTCAGCGCAAGCAGCGAAACTCTCAAAGATATTATCTACTTTGACCCAAGGAGTTTCTCTAAGAAAAACACCGCGTAAATTAAACCTGCCGGGGCCACCACATATTTCAAACCCCAAATCAGTCTCTGAATCCCCCTTGAGTCCTGCAAGCCGTTGATGAGACCGCTATGATTCGAATTCAACACAAGGTGCGGATCTGTTTTCTCATCTTTTGCAGAGAGGTCAAGAATCCGAGTCCTATTGACCTCGGCTTCAGCAGCTTTAGCCGAAGCCTCAGTAGGCCTCGGCAACTCGACACCTAGATGTTCGAGAACCTCCTGACGATCATGAAGGGCAATCCAAAAGCGAGCGGACTCACAAATCTCATCCTGATGAGCCAGCTGTCCTGAACGCACCATTCCTTGCAAAACCTCCCGAGTGAACGGCCCCAGAATTCGATTCTTCTCCGTGCGAACCAACCATTGCTGACTCATCAATCCTCCTCAGACGATAAAACCCCTGCAAACCTTTCCTCCGCTTCCACAAAATTACGAATCGCAGGAAGAGGACTCGCCCGAAACTCACTCGGCGACCCGGAAAAAATAATCCGTCCTTGATCCAAAAAGGCAATATGATCTGCCAATAGCAAGGCAGACGGAATGTCATGACTAATCACGATCGATGTCAATCGCAACTCACGCTTCGTCGTTGCGATCAATTCATCTACGGTACGACGGGTCACCGGATCTAAGCCTGTCGTCGGTTCATCATAAAGCAAAATCGATGGCTCTCGGATAATGGCACGAGCCAACCCGACTCTTTTTCTCATCCCGCCAGACAATTCGTTTGGAAATTTATTGTAGCCATCTTTCATGCCCAAAAGAGCGAGGGTTCTATGAACTGCGCTATGAATTTCTGATCGTGACTTCGTCGTATGCTCCACCAGCGGAAATGCGACATTCTCAAAAACGGTCATTTCGTCGAAAAGTGCGGAATTCTGAAACAACATCCCAAAACGCAGTCTAAACTCAGTCAGCTCATGACGACGGAGTTGACTCACGTTGACTCCAGACACCCAGATATCGCCCCGATCCGGCTGCAGTAAGCCCAAGATGTGCTTCAACAGGACCGACTTACCGGCACCTGAGGAACCTAAGAGGTAGGTCAATTTTTCTCTTGGAAAATCAAGGGTAACTCCCCGAAGAACTTTCTCACGCCCCCCATGGAAAGACTTATAAACTCGATCGAGTCGAACCTCAAAATGCTCTTGAAACTGCTTTTCCAAAGCCGCTGCCACTCCCCTTGCTTGAAGAACCCTGGCGTGACTCTCCCTTCATCCCATGATAAGATGCCCCACTCAGACGTCCAATGATCCTATCATGGAACTCATTCTGGCGGCATGCAAGAAAGAAAATCGCGGGAGCAGGTTGTATTTTGAAAGAAAAACCATCCCCGCCGGGTTGGAGCTTTATGACTAAAAATACTCAGACACAGGTCTTAATCTTGGGTACCGGAATCGCCGGTTTAAGTGCTGCACTCAAATTTGCAGAAAAATATCAGGTGATTTTAGTCTGTAAGTCAGATCCGGCCGAGGGTGCCACTCGTTACGCCCAAGGCGGAATTGCTTCCGTGTGGTCCGAGCAAGACAGCTTTGCAGAACATATCTCGGACACGATGACGGCTGGTGCCGGACTCTGTCACCCAACAATTGTTGAACTCTGTGTCAAAGAGGGTCCAGCCCGAGTCCGGGAACTCATTGAGCTCGGGGTAGAATTCACCAAAAATGAATCGAACCCGCCTTCCTCTCCAGGAAACTTATCCAACGCGTTCGACCTCCACCAAGAAGGTGGGCACGGCCAGCGAAGAATTCTGCATGCGGATGATTTAACTGGGTTAGCCATTGAAAAAGCACTCCTCGCACAAGTGAGGAAACATCCAAAAATTCAGATCCTCGACGAACATATTGCTATCGACCTAATTACCGAAGGCAAAGGACTCAAGCGATGGAAAAAACCAGAGCGCTGTCTGGGGGCCTATCTACTGGATACCATCACCCAAGAGATTAAATCCGTTTCTGCCCAAATTACTCTTCTCGCTACAGGCGGCGCAGGAAAGGTCTACCTCTACACCTCTAATCCGGACACCTCAACGGGAGATGGAATTGCTCTCGCCTATCGAGCCGGCGCAAGAGTCGCTAATCTCGAGTTCATGCAGTTTCATCCGACCTGCCTCTACCATCCGGGCGCACGGACATTTTTAATTTCTGAGGCCCTTCGCGGAGAGGGCGCAGTTCTAAAAACTTTAGAGGGTGTGGAATTCATGAAGAATCACCACCCCATGGGATCGCTCGCTCCACGCGATATCGTCGCACGAGCGATCGATATCGAGATGAAGCGGTCTGGAGATAAACATGTTTGGCTCGATTGCTCCCCGATTCACTCCAGCGAGCTTCAGAAGAAATTCCCAAACATCTATGAAACATGTTTAAAATACGGAATCGACATCACCCAGCAACCTATCCCGGTAGTACCCGCGGCTCACTACACCTGCGGAGGCGTACTCGTAGATGAGAACGCGCAAACGACTATTGACGCCCTTTACGCAATCGGAGAAGTAGCCTGCACCGGACTGCACGGAGCCAATCGCTTAGCCAGCAACTCGCTGCTTGAGGCTGTCGTATTTTCGCATCGAGCCGTTCAGCACGCATCAGACCTGCTCAGCCATTCATCCCTTACGGTCGTTGAAGCTGACATGAGTCATTCACTGGTGCCTGAGTGGAAAACAGGACATGCCGTAGAAATCGAAGAGCAGATCGACATCGCAGCGAACTGGCACGAAATTCGAAGCCTCATGTGGAATTATGTGGGCATAGTTCGATCCGATCGACGGCTCGAGCGCGCTCTGCGCAGGCTGGCTCTCCTGAAAGCAGAAATTAACTCTTACTACTGGGAGTTTATCCTCAACAAGGATCTCATTGAGCTCAGAAATCTACTCACTGTTTCCGAGCTCATCGTGCAGTGCGCTCTCCTCCGAAAAGAAAGCCGAGGATTGCACTACACCGTCGATTATCCTCAAAAACTTCCTGACCACGAAGCGCAAGACACGGTCCTGTAGCTCGGACTGTTCACGAAAGAGAATGACTCGACATCCACGCAATCAAGTCTTCGAAAACTTTCTCTTTCCCCAGTTCGTTATGCGATTCATGGAAAAAACTAGAATAAGTTTTTAACCCTTTATTACCAGTGCGAAGCCTGGAGTAGAACTTAAGCGTCACTTCGGAGTCCACCAACTGATCCGACATCGGTACGTAAAACTGCACTGGATAATTCAAATCGCCGAAGGACTGAAGCGTCTGAGACATAGCCGCTTCCATCGACAGAAATAGACTGGGCGTAATTTTTTTATGAACCAAACGATCGGTTTGATAGGCAGTGACAACGTCCAAATCATGAGACAAAATGCGAGCATCGACTTCGGAAGCCATCTGAAGCGATCCCCAAACCCGAGAAATCAGAATCGCCGCAGTCTTCTTAAGAATCGGCACCCTAGCGGCAATTCCTAACAACGGAGCTGACAGAGAAACTGAACTCAGCGGCAAATGCTCAAAGCGAGTCAGCGCCCGCAGTGCAATCAATCCTCCCATACTATGAGCAAAAAGATGCATTTCTACGGGCCGACCAAACCGTTTTTCAAGTGCCTCATTCAACCGATGGATCGCTAAAGCTGCGTCTTCGGCAAAAAGTTCAAATCGATCGACGTGCCCCCGCAGACCTTCCGAACGCCCATGACCCCGATGATCTAGGCAATAAACATAATCCACGTAAGACTGCAAAAAGTGCGGAAAGTGTAAGTATCTCCCCCCGTGCTCACCCATCCCATGCAACACCACCAAAACCCTCGGCGCCCGGGTGAGTCGGTCCTTACCGTCCAGCCCCACATCTTTCTTATGACTCACTGCGTAAAGCTGAAGCTTCGCGTCTGAACTGGGGAAAGTCTCCCACTCGGAGATCCATCCATCGGGTAGGCCTGGAAAACTTTTTGGCTGCAAACTTCCTTGATAAATGCGCCGATTCTCACTCGGCGGATTCAATGTAGCTTTCGACTGACTTCCTGGCTGCGTCTGAGAGTTTGCTAAATCTGAAGCTGAAACCACGTCCGTCCTCCAAAATCCTAACTACCACTCCCTCGGCGACAAACGGAAGAAACTCTTTGTCCGATGCGTTGCCAGAAGGACTAATATTCATTTTTAACTTGGATCCTACAGGCGCCGGCGCCCGGTCTGAAAGCACCTGCATTCCGCCAATACTAATATCACGACAGAGGCCTACAATCACAGTCTGTTCGTCAGACATCAGCACATGAGCCACCATGGGCCGACGGATAGAATCTCTCTTTTCTGATTTCTTCTCAGACTTCACTTCTGACTCAGGATCCTGATGCACGGAGGCCGCCTTCAGAGAACTCTTCTCCGCGGCACTGAATCCAGGAATTCTCTCCAATCTCTGCCAACCTTCCATGCCATGCGACCATGCATGCATCCTTAAGGTGACTTTGCCAATTTCGATCGCCCTCAGAACTTCACGCTGCGTAAAGGGACCGTGCTGGGAGGAGTTCACAAACAAATACCAAACCCGAGATTCCGAGCTGGGCTTCTTCAGAGCAGGGGCCTGATTCCGACTCGACCCGCCGCCAGAGACATTCTGCTGGGCGCGTGCACTTGCCTGGGCATCGATTTTCTCGACCGGGTGAGACTCTGCAGATTTTTGCACCTTCCGCTGGAGGTCTTGAGCGGGTCGCGCTGGCATTAAGCCTTTCAAGTCTTCAAGATCACAGAGCCTCTGCCAACCCGATTGGCCCTTACGCCAACCAAAATCAACCCAAGTCAAGTAGCCCCGGTTGATCTTTTCGTAAAGCTCGGCAGTCGTCATTGGACCGACGCCTTTTTTACCCACTGCCACGTACCACTGGGGAGAGTCATCACGAAATAACATTTTACCGGTGTTTTCCATATTCTATGATTCTAAACCGAGGTAAATCTTTGGGCAAAAAAAAGATCAAACAGAACTTAGCTTTCCCCCCTGCTACCTGATTTTAATGCCATGAGTCAGGAACTATGCCCTAATTTAAGCTAGAAATTAATTCCAAGTTGAATCAATTTAACCTGATGAGCGCTCGACTTTTAGCAATCAACACCATTCCCCTGAGCTTACTTCTTTTCAGCCAACTGGCGTCAGCCGCCCTGAGGGGTCCAGAATCAGTCTCAGAAGACAGTCGTCTTCAGCCTATTTTAGGCACCCGTGGCATGGTCGCGTCAGACGACCCGCTAGCCTCAGAATGGGGAGCTCAGACCCTGAGAAAGGGAGGCAATGCGATTGATGCTGCAGTCGCCACGGCGTTTACTCTTGCTGTAACTCGGCCCCATTATGCTTCACTCGGGGGTGGAGGATTTATCGTTTACTGCCCCAGCCCAAAATCAGGACAGGCATCTGACTGCCATACTTTAGACTTTCGAGAAAAGGCTCCCCAAGCTGCATTTAAGGACCTCTTTATTCAAAATGGGAAAGTACAACCCCACCTCTCTCGAGACGGGGCATTGGCATCAGGAGTGCCTGGAATTCCAGCCGGATTGCTGAGGGCGCTCGAAATGTGGGGAACACAAAAACGCCAAAAGATCCTCGTATACCCGATTCGCCTCGCGCGAAATGGCTACCCTTTCACGCCTCATGAGGAAGTCGCCGCAGCTCAGAGATGGGAGGCTATGAACTCAGAAACTCAAAAGCTTTTTGGCTGCGCAGATCATCAGAAGCTCACCCCGTGCCCGCCCGGCACCATGATCAAACAAAATGATCTCGCCCGTGTCTTGACTGAGATTTCTCAAAAAGGTCCGAAAGGCTTCTACACGGGATGGGTCGCAAGACGAATGACCCAAGGACTTCGTAACGCAGGCGGCATCATTACTGAAGCAGACCTCAAGAATTATGAGCCCAAAAATCGCGATCCGTTGATTTCTGAATTTCAAGGCCTGCAACTCGTCACCATGCCCCCCCCGTCCTCGGGTGGGGTGATCCTAGCGCAACTCTTGGACTACGCCGAACAAGCCAAGGACGCTGGCCTCCTCAAAAATGGCTTTGAAGCTCCGGAAACAATCCATGCACTGACTCATGCGATGTCTCTCGCCTTTCGAGACCGAGCGGAATTTCTCGGTGATCCTGACGCAGCATCCATTCCTCCGTTTCTCCTGTCACCGCAGTATCTCCGGCAACAATGGAAATCATTTCGGCCTGACCAAGCTCACCTCGCCACCGTAAAACCCCTACTCGAAGAGAAGCACCCCCAGACCACTCACCTCTCCACTCTCGATTCTCAAGGCAATCTCGTTGCGATGACTCTGACCATCAACGACAATTTTGGTTCAGGGTTTACCCCTCCGGGTACCGGCGTAGTCATGAATAACCAGATGGACGATTTTAGTATTCAGGCCGGACTACCCAACTTATATGGTCTCGTTGGAAAAGACGCTAACGCGATCGCACCTGGAAAGCGCCCTCTGAGTTCAATGACTCCGACGATTATCCGAGAAAAATCGGGCCGTGGAAGAATTGCAATCGGTGCGGCAGGAGGTCCGAGAATTACGACGTCCGTGTTTCTCTCATTATTAAACCGTTTATTATTCAACATGTCTTTGCGAGATGCCGTTTCGGCTCCCCGATTTCATCACCAATGGACTCCCCCAACTCTTTTGTATGAACGCTACGGTTTCACACAACCCGTAACCCAAGAGATCAGCCGGCTCGGCTACACCCTCGAAGACGTTTGGACCCTGGGCAAGGTTCACGCAGTCGAACTTCTCTCAAACGGACGCTCTTCAGGAGTGGCGGACCCGCGGGGTGAAGGAGCTGCCATAGCTGAATAACCCATCAGTTCGCAGAGGTCGAGCGATGCCAAAGGTCTTTCGGATACGCCGGGGAGCGGCAATCCTGGGTCGGCCGCAACTCGAGCTCGAGAGGCGTCAGATCGAAAACTCCCCGGTTCAAATCTTGAATCGTAAACAGATACTGATGCCCCACTCTCAAAATAGACCTGTAAACCTCACGATCCTGAGGCGGCAAGCACGGCTCCAAATTCTCCTCCGCTACGATCAGCCACACAGGCGGTCTCTTGGCCTCCAATTTCTGGCGAAGCTGCTTGCACTCCATCACCTCGACCGGGTGACTCGTATAAAAATTCAGCACCAATTCATAGTCGAGAGCGCTCCCAATCGGCTCCCCTCCCGGAACCACGCCAATGACGTCATCACAATCTCCGTGAGCCTGAATCAACGGCATAAATTTCTTTAAAGCGACAAACGCTTCTGGACCCATAGAAATAGGAAAGATCAAAAGCGCCGCCATCAACAGAGGAGCGAAAGTACAAGTCGCTAAATAAACCTTCGCTTCGTTTCGCGCTGCAATCTCATGAACAGCATAGGCAGAAATCAACGCCAAAAACGGGAACACGGGCGTAATGTAATGCCCTAATTGATACCGCAGAGCAGTCACCACCGAGGCCATCACCAGAACGGCCAGGACCGAAATCAAAAACGGCTCCTCAAGAAATCGCCGCTGCCTGACAATTTTGACCAATGCCCAGAGTAAAAAAGGCAATCCAGGAATAAACCCCGTTCGGACAAAGTGGAAAAAAAATCCCCACTGCGTTCCGCCGCCTTGCCCCCGTCCCCCGACCGCTGTCCCCCAGAGTTGTCTCACCCAGTAATCCTGAACTAAGTCCCAACCTCCGAAAACTCCCGTCACAATCCAAATCCAGCTCCCTACGCAAAGGGCGATCAGGAGAGACCATCCCCAGCGGCGCATCGAAATCATCCACTTAGTCCAATCCCGATGCGAACAGGCCTGAACCAGCTCCTTTAAAAAAAAAGTCGGAAAGACCAAGAGCACCACAGGGGTCTTCATCCACAGCCCGACTCCGGCAACCGCACCGACCAGCAAAAACCGACGCTGAACGGCAAAATAAAAACTCAGTAAAATAAAGAACACCATCGCCGTATCGAGACTCATCGTTGCACTCGTCAGCACAAAGTCACGACAGAACACTAAAAAAATAGCCGAAACGAATCCAAAAACCGGACTCACCAAGATTCGCCCCAAACTCAGGGTGAGAAATACAGACCCTACCGAAAAAAGCCCAGTTAACAAGCGCGCACTCCACGCCTGAGGCCCCAAAACCCGCATTGCGAGCCCATTAAGCCAAAACAAAAAAAAGGGATGATCATTAAACGTGGAACCCGGCACTTTTAGGACCGGAGCACTTGGACCGCTCTGAGTATAAGGGCGAAATGGCATCGGAAGCTTTGGCATTAGCCCATGCGAGGTAGCTCCCATCGCAACGGCAGCATGAATATTTGAGTCAATCCCCCGAAGTAAGGTCTCGTTTGCCTTACCCATAAAAACGACAGCAGCAAGGGCCAGCAATGACACCATCGCCACTCTAAAAATTCCGACTTTTTTCACCTTGGCCAAGAAATTACCATAGAACTGAAAAAAACTTGGGGATTTTTTAAAAACTACTTCGTTGTCGCAGTTTGGGCACCCGCGGCTGAAAAAACAACAGATGCAGTATCATTACCCGACAGCCTTGCAGAACCATGGAGCTGAATGGCATACCCTGAAGAAGGATTCAGATAGACTGGACTACCCCCACTCGGCGGATCAAATTCACTCAAATTCCGATTATTCACGTAACCCACATAAGTCCACCCATTCGTAGAACTTTGCGGAATCACTTGAGGGCTTGCACTATTTCCCCCCGGATACTTAGTCACGACCATCGTTGAAACATTCGGCGCACCGCTAATCAACAAATAGTCAGTCAGATAAGCTAGCTTTGTGCTCGACAGGCTGGTCCCTAAGCTACTCAAAATTGACCCAATCGACTGACTACACACATCGTAAGAGCCCCCGCCCAGTAAACTCGCCATCTGCATATATCGAGTACCTGTAATCGGGCTACACGTATCTCCGGTGTTCACTACAGCATAGAAACGAACACCCTGACTCTTAGAAGAGCCAGATACGACTCCTTGAAGTTGACTCTTATAATCACTGACATTGCCAAGAGTCAAAACCGGAGAACCCTGGCCATTGATGTTGGGCCTCATCTCTGCTCCTGAGGTATCATTTCCATTGCCGATGACAATTAAGACTACAAGAGAGTCCTGCCTCAAAAACCCAGTTCCGTTGATTGAATTTTTTAAAGTATCCACCATCGTAATAAAACCAGGCTCAGAGGCCCCCGAGCTTGTACTCGCACTTCCGCTCACCCGGTAATCACTATAAGCAATCGATGTCCCTTGATCGGCCGGACTCTCGGAACGAAAAAAACTGGAGACGATCGTATTAGGTCCAAACTGCACTGCTCCAGGATAAGGAGCTACCCAGCCGGAATGATTACCATCATAGACAGAACCGGCTACCTGCGGAATTTGACTCCGCACCGTGGTCAAACTATTCGAAGCAAAATGATAATCCCACCCTTCAGACTCGAGCTGATTCAAAAAAACCGGGACCTGATTTTGAATAATGTTTGCTGCGTTGATCGCCGATCCAGTATCGTCAATAAACATCAGAATATCCAATTTTGGCGGAATATTGATATACCCCGGACTCGTCTGACTCTGAGTAGAGCTCGTCGGATTAAAAGCAACAGCACCACACCCCATCACACCGAAAGGCAGCAGCGCCAATACGGCGACCATCCGTCCACTGGAAGTGCCGACTGCACTCAAAAAACGCATTAATTTAGCATTTGCACTCAACATACCTGGATTACATCCGTTCTAGTCTCTCCTGCTGACCGGCGCCTCGGCCCACACGCCTCAACATCTCCTGAAGCAGAGAAACCACTTCGAGTGCTGATAAGGCAATTTAAATGCCAGAAATATAAAAAGAACAAACAAAATTCAGTGCAAAAATACAAAGTAAAACCAACACCTTATCATGAAAAATCAAAAACCCTTGGATCTCCCTCCCGCTCTCACGAGCGCAAAGGGATCCAAGGGTTTGACTCTTGTCTAAAAGTTCGACAAAAACAGGCCGGCTCTAGCCCGGCCAAAAACACACAGCGTTTATCGCATAGCAATCAAAGGAGCAATCAGAAGCGAAACCACGCTCATGACCTTAATCAAGATGGCAATTCCAGGCCCTGAGGTGTCTTTAAATGGATCGCCGACCATATCGCCGATCACTGCGGCTTTATGGGTATCGGAACCTTTGAGATAACCAGAACCGAGCTTACCTTTTTCGATAAACTTCTTGGCATTGTCCCAAGCTCCCCCGGCATTGGCCATAAAAAGAGCCATCGTCGCACCCACTGCCAAGGAGCCTGCCAACATCCCAGCCAAAGCAGCTGGACCCATCAGAAAACCCACTACGGGAGGAGCTACGACCGCGATCAATCCTGGAATCACCATTTGGTAGAGGGCAGCAGTCGTCGCAATATCGACAATTTTGGCTGGTTCTGGCTCAGCTTTCAATTCCATCAAACCTGGAATCTCACGAAATTGACGCCGAATTTCATCTACAATCGCGCCAGCTGCACGACCCACCGCGAGCATCGTCGTGGCACCCACCAAAAAAGGAAGAATGGAACCGATCAAAATCCCAATCAGAATCTTGGCGTCGGTCAAAATCAGGACGTATTCGCCCTGACCTGCAAGGTGTCGAGCATGATTCACTTCCGAGTTAAACGCAGAGAACAAGGCAATCACAGTCAAAACGGCAGATCCAATCGCGAATCCTTTTCCAATCGCTGCAGTCGTGTTCCCAACTGAATCTAGCTCATCCGTAATATCTCTCACGCTTTTACCCAGACCGGCCATTTCGGAAATCCCGCCAGCGTTGTCGGAGATCGGACCATATGCATCCACGGTCATCACTACGGCAGTCCCTGCCAACATCCCGACCGCTGCAATCGCAATTCCGTAAAGACCCAGAACTTCATTCGACAGATAAGCAATCACCACGACGGCTAGAATCGGAATAGCAACGGACTCCATGCCTACCGCCAAACCATGAATCAAATTCGTCCCTGCTCCGGTTTTCGAACTTTCTGCAATTTTCGCAATTGGACTCGCTGAAGTATAATAATCAGTCACTAAGCCAATGAAGGCCCCACCTAGAGCTCCTGCAGCCAAAGCAACCGATACTGATTGAGTCACACCAATCATCGGCATCATCACCGCAGAAACTCCCACCAGAATCAACGGAGGCAAAATCAATGCACTTCTCAGTACGAGTGCAGGATTCAGGTTAGTCAACTGCCGAGTCAACAAAATCCCAACGATACTGACAGCCAAACCGATGGCTGTCAAAAAGAGCGGTAGAATAACGCCCATCATCCGATTATCGAACAACCCAGTCGAAGTGAGCAAATTCGGCATTGACGCATCTGAACCCGTGAGAGCAATCGCCATCGCAGCAACCACAGCTGCAATCATCGACTCATAGATATCCGCTCCCATGCCGGCCACATCCCCTACATTATCACCGACGTTATCAGCAATAACGCCTGGATTTCTTGGATCGTCTTCCGGAATATTCTCGATTACCTTCCCAGCGATATCAGAACCCACGTCTGCTGCCTTGGTATAGATCCCACCGCCAATTCGAGCAAAAAGCGCAATCGAGCTCGCGCCGACTGCAAACGCGTGGATCACGGTCCCAAACTCAGGGGTTTCGTTAAATATCAAATAAATGAGCCCCATGCCAAAGAGACCCAACCCGGCTACGGATAGGCCCATCACTGCGCCGCCATCTAAAGCGACCAGGAGAGCATTAGCCTTAATCCCAGAAATCGCAGCCTGAGTCGTTCTTACGTTCGCGTAGGTTGCTGCCTTCATCCCGACAAATCCTGCCAACAGACTCAAAAACGCGCCCAACACAAAACAGGCACCAGCGGCAAGCCCCAATGCATAGGCGATCAACACAAAGACTGCAAAGCAGTAAATCGCCAAAACTTTGTACTGACGAGAAAGGAAAGCCATCGCCCCCACTCGAATGTAGCCAGCAATCCGATTCATCGTATCATTACCGTCCGGAAGGGCTTTCACCTTGAAGTAAAACACAAGCGCAAACAAAAGCCCGATCAGGCCAATTCCAACGGGTGAATAGGTCATAAATTGCGATGACATGAGTAAAGAAGCCTCCTAAAAATTTTTATCCCGAAAACCCACCCGAAAACCCAGTTAACCCATAACCATAAAGAAAGAGTGACGGGCTTACCTTGAGACCTTAAGGGCAAATGACTTTGGTTGGATGTAATGCAAAAGACCCCAGACTGCAAGGGAAGTCTTACCTAGCCAAAGCACCACATTACTCGACTAGAGGTGCCGCCCCGTGGTACCCATGGGTCGCTCTCGAGGCTCATCTGACTGAGGATTGAGATTACCATCAACCGCCAGTCTCCAATCAAAAACAAAGCACTGCCCTTGATAATGAGCATCTTTGCAATCCTCAAAATATTTCAAAATCCCGCCCTCGAGTTGGTAGACATTCTTGAATCCCTTTTTCACAAGGAGTGCAGCTGCTTTCTCACACCGAATCCCACCGGTACAAAACGTCACAATGGGCTGACCTTTTGTGTCTTCAGGAAGAGCCTCCGCAGCGCGCGTGAACTCACGAAAATGACTAATCCCGAGGCCCTTAGCTCCTTTAAAAGTCCCCACTGCGATCTCATAGTCATTTCGAGTGTCGAGAAGCAGAAAATCTCGCTTTTCATCCATCCATTTTTTGAGCTCAACTGCCGACACATACGGTGCCGTAAACTCATCCGGGCGAATCTCGGAATTCCCCATGGGGATAATCTCTTTCTTAATTTTCACGAGCATACGGACAAAAGGCGAATGCGAACAAAAGTTTACTTTCCATGTGGGCAACTGTGGAAGTTTCAACTCCTCTTGAATAGCCGTCCGGAACTCCTCAAGAGCCGCCAGGGACCCAAACAAAAAGCAATTAATCCCCTCGGGAGCGATCAAAATTGTTCCCTTAAAACCCCACTCTAAACATTTTTGCTTAAGCTTCAGGCGCAGTTCTGGGAGATTTTCAATCCTGACAAAGTGATATAGAGCAATGGTAGCAACTTTCATGATGTGATCTTTTAACTCGAAGCTAGCCCGACTTCAAGCCCCGGAGCAAGACGATTCAAGACAGCACTCAGAAACTATTTATTGCGTATTTGGCATACCTGGTACTGAACCCGCTGCCGAACCTGCTCATGATCCAGCCGACGAGGGTCTTATATCGGCAAACCTGGCGCTCTCGCAGAGCCCTGCGAACGAAAAATTACGAGATTACAGTAACTTACCCTCTTATCGTCTCAATCCAACTCTCCAGTTACTCCAACCACACTTGGACGACGCGCTGAGGTTCGCTCAACTTGAAAATCTGACGGGGGGTAAGAACGGCACTGAGACTTAAATCACCTTGAATTTCATCGATTGGTATCCCCTCCGCTCGAATTTTGGTCATCACGTCTTCGGGAATCAAATCAATCAGCCAACGAGCACTTCGCGCCGGGAGAGCTACGTCGACAGTCGTATCCTGCCCGCGAGTCACTGTGACCCGCAAGTTCGAGGCCTCCTGCGAACGCCCCGAAGCTCCACCAAAAACCCCTCTCAGCCACGTGTATGGACACCCTGACAATTGCCAATCCTATCTTGACGCTCTGCAAGCAACTCACTCACCGCAAAGCCGTTCAGCTCATAATCATTAAAAACGATACAAAAATACAACATTTATTTAATATTATGTACATTAGATTAACTGTAAGAATAGATATTTTTCAATCCATTTCATTCACTGTCTGCATTAAGAATGCATCCACCCATCAAAAGCGTCTCGCCAAGTTTCTTAATAGAATATAATTCATGTCTGCAATTGATCTTTTTGCTACAGCGTGTTAGAATTGCCGCCATTACAGCAGGAACCCGAGGCAAGTAAGAAATTATAAAATACCGGCCCACAGGAATGAAGTCTCAACGGGCCTATCCAGGAATTAGAGAGTTTATGTCGATTCAAATACCCCTATTGTCGTCATTGCAAAGACTGTCAGGTCTTAAAGGAAATATTCAATCCGGCGCTTACACAGGCAATCAAAAAGGCCGAATCATCGGAAATATCGCCCTTGGAGCACTTAGCCTTACACTCACTTTCCCCCTCGTCGCTTGCTCGAAGAAGCCCCAAACCTACGACTATTCTTATAAATATTACAAAAATTACGACTCCAAAGGAAATACATTTCCAAAATCCAACGAAGGTCCAAAGCAGGCCTACTCGTGGTCAG
>CAINWE010000227.1 GCA_903854365.1 Oligoflexia bacterium | reverse complement strand
TAAAATACTTTTCCAATGACCCTGCGCATGCAAAATCAAATCCGCTACTTCTCGCACAGCTCCGGCCCCTCCGTTGGCACGAGTGACATAATGAACGCCTTTTTTGACGTCCGCCACAGCTTGAGGCACAGTAATCGCCAGACCCACTTCACTCAGAACCGGAAGATCAAATAAATCATCTCCCACATAGGCCATTTCAGAGGCCTGAATTTTCGTGGCACTCCTCAGAGCCATGAGAGACTCGATTTTGTTTTCATTCCCCAGGTAAACATGCTGAATCCCTAAAATTCTCGCTCGCTCTTGGATATCTAAACCCTGACTACCACTAAAAAGGGCAATTTGAATCCCACTTTTCGCGAGAAGCCGGATGCCATATCCGTCGTGCACGTGAAAAGTTCGAACCCATCCTTGCTCCTGAATCCAAAAAATTTTCCCATCCGTCAGAACACCATCCACATCAAGAATAAGAATCCGAATTTTCTTGAGCTGACGAACTAAAGCTGACTGGGAAAGCTTCTTGGGACTCGCCTTCTTTTTCAAATCAGATCTCCTAGATTTGAGCCTCAGGTAGAAGCTTTGGCATGCCGGATACCAAGGCGCGAACTTGAAGCAGCTGTTTTACGAATGCACCCACCCGATCCAGATAAAACGCATTAGGTCCGTCACTCTTAGCCTCAGCAGGCCGAGGATGACACTCCATAAAAAGCCCATCCGCACCCGCAGCCATTGCAGATCGAGCAAGGACCTCCAGATACTCGCGCTTACCACCCGTACTCGTTCCGCCCGATCCTGCGCCTGGAGTTTGAATCGAGTGCGTCGCATCGTAGATCACTGGCACATTGAATCTCTGCAAAGTTTGGAACGAGACCATATCGACGACCAAGGTATTGTATCCGAAACTAACTCCTCGCTCGGTCAAACAAAACCAGTCCGAAGTAGGACTTTTCGCGCGACCCTCGGCAAGCGCCAGTTTTTCTGCTTCGCGAATTTTTTCTACAATATTTTTCGCATCCCATGGTGCCAAAAACTGACCCTTTTTAATATTCAAACGCCGATTCAATGCCAACGCAGCGTCAGCAGCAGCAACGATCATATCCGTTTGGCGACAAAGAAAAGCAGGCACCTGAAGGAAGTCAACCACCTCGGCTACCGGCCTCGCCTGTTCAGGCGTATGAAAATCCGTCAAAACAGGAAGTCCAGTCTTCGCGCGCACTCGAGACAACATTTCAAGCCCGAGCTTCAAGCCCGGTCCCCTAAACCCACGAATCGAAGTGCGATTCGCTTTATCAAAAGAAGCTTTAAAATAAAGTTGAATCGGCAACCCACTCAGCTGCTGCTTCAGCTCCTGCGCAACCTCCATCACCAGTCCTTCATCTTCAATCACGCAAGGACCTGCAATCAAAGTCATGGGACCAAGCTGGGAATGCGACGAGTGCGATAGATTCATCTACGATTATCTCGATTTCTGTTTTTTGCTGCTGCAACAAAAGCTGCAAAGAGCGGATGGGGCTTTAAAGGATGACTGAGAAACTCGGGATGAAACTGGCAACTCAAGAACCAAGGATGATCCGGAGACTCAACCATTTCTACGAGCTCTTCTTGAGTGTCGGCATTGAAGTTTTTACCAGAAATGACGAGGCCCTTTTCTTTAAGCTGCGCAACGTAAGCATTTGAAACCTCAAACCGATGACGATGCCTTTCTATGATAGACTCAGCCTGATAAGCGAGAAATGCTTTTGTTTTAATGCCAGGCTTGGCTTCTTTCACGAGCTGACAAGGATAAGCACCCAGCCTCATTGTTCCACCGAGGTCTGTATGCGCTTTTTGAGACTCCATCAAATCAATCACTTTGGCCGAGCCATTGGGCCTAAATTCAGCTGAGTTAGCCTCAGCAATATTGCATACGTTTCTTGCAAACTCGATGACAGCCAACTGCATTCCTAGACAAATGCCAAAAAACGGCACCCCGTGAGTGCGAGCATAGTGAATCGCCTGAATCTTTCCCTCGATCCCTCGCTCTCCAAAACCACCCGGTACTAGAATGCCATCGACCGAAGCCAAAAGCTCAAGCTGACCACCCTTTTCAAGTTCCTCGGAATCCACATAAACCATGTTCACCCGAACATGATTCGCAACTCCTCCGTGAATGAGTGCCTCAGAAATCGACTTATAGCTGTCTCGCCAATCCGTATATTTTCCGACGATTCCCACAGAAATTTCGGCCTCGGGATGATGGAGGGTTTTCAGCATGGAGGCCCAGCGAGAAAGATCCGGGCGTCCTGACCAAATTCCCAGCTTTTCTGCAATCTCCTCGTCTAACCCCTCTTCATGAAAAAGAAGCGGCACTTCGTAAATATTGGCTACATCCGTTGCACTGAAAACCTGAGCGCCTGAGACATTACAGAAAAGACCAATCTTATCCTTCACTTCTTTTGGCAAAACCCGATCTGTCCTACACAACAGAATATCCGGCTGAATTCCAATTTCGCGCAGTTCTTTCACACTATGCTGGGTGGGCTTCGTTTTCAGCTCACCTGCTGCGGCGACGTATGGGACTAAAGTCAAATGCACAAACAGTACGTTCGAAGCCCCCTCTTCGCCCTTCATTTGTCGAATCGCTTCTAAGAACGGTAGACTCTCAATATCACCGACAGTCCCGCCGACCTCAACAATGGCTAGATCATAGCCATTAGCAGCCTCACGAATATTACGTTTAATTTCATCTGTAATATGAGGGATGACTTGGATCGTCTCGCCCAAGTATCCACCCGCACGCTCTCGCCGAATCACAGCGTCGTAAATGCGCCCTGTAGTGAAACTATTTTTTCTGGTAAATTTTGCACCCTGAACGAACCGGGAA
The DNA here is from genome assembly GCA_903854365.1 of Oligoflexia bacterium. GTDB lineage: Bacteria > Bdellovibrionota > UBA1018 > UBA1018 > UBA1018 > CAINWE01. The sequence continues at coordinate 627 of CAINWE010000227.1, read as the reverse complement.
TAGTGCCCAAGATCGAGGTCCGTCTCGGCTCCATCATCCAACACAAAAACTTCGCCATGCTGAAAAGGATTCATCGTGCCTGGATCAACGTTCAAATAGGGATCCATTTTGATCATGGTCACACTAATGCCGCGCTGCTCCATCAACATCCCAATGGAAGCTGCGCTAATCCCTTTGCCTATGCTGGACAGCACGCCGCCCGTTACAAATATATATTTCTTTTGTTTTGCCATTTAAAAATCCGGTCGTTAGGTTGGTTTAGATGGTCATACTAGAAGTTGCCGTACTTTTTCAAGATCCTCCGCCGTATCCACCCCGATCGAGACAAAGTCAGCCTCAGCAACACCCATCGTCAAACCATTTTCAAGTGCTCTTAATTGTTCGAGAACTTCACCTTTTTCAAGACCAGAAACAGCCAAACTTCTAAACTTCAGGAGTGCTGTTTTTGTATAAACATAAAGCCCGACATGGCGCTGACAGGCCCACTTTTGGCCCTGTTCCGGTACAGGTCCCCGACTATAAGGGATCGGCAAGCGAGAGAAGTAAATCGCTCTACTATTGCTATCTACGATCACTTTCACGACAGATGGGTCAAGTAACTCCTCTCGAGTTCGGAGAGGAACCATG
>CAINWE010000226.1 GCA_903854365.1 Oligoflexia bacterium | reverse complement strand
TTCAGTGACTAAGTCTTCCGCTACCTTGTCCCAAATGTAAAAAAAAGTCCGGGGACTAATCCGCCGCTCTCGCGCAACCCGGGCAAAGCAATCCGCCTTCAATCGCGGATGAATCACAGCCTGACTGTTTCCTTCGAGAAACAAAAAAAGGCCCAAAACCGCAAAAATTAACCGTCCCAAAAAGACTCTAGAAGGCACATCATCGAGGCGAGTAAAACCCATAATCACTTCTTTTTAAATAATGCTTCAGCAGCGGCTTTTAAGGTATCCCGAGAAGCAGCAGAGGATTGAGCTCCACCCGACTTAGGTTTAAAATAGTCACAAAAATTCGACCGCTCTTTTTCAACGACCCGATCTGCTTGAGGTTCTTTACACTCGTTGTTTGAGGACCGATCATAGAACACACACCCCTGACAAACCCGAGTATCTCGACCACACTGACTACACGTATCTCCCCGGCCATAATCGAGAGAAGAAAGTACGTTTCCACAATGCCAACACTGCCCTTCGCCGTGACCACTCATGATAAATCTCTCGTCTTCTCCCTTTATTGAATCAGTCTCGACCCAATCCCTGTCTTGAATTGAAGGTCCACCGGGTGATCCGGGTGAGCAGCATTATAGAAATGGACTGCATTCTCGATATGCTTATCACTTGAATTCACGACCGTAAATCCATGAACAATTGCCCCCACCCCCAAAGTCATTCCTGTCAAAACGACTGCCCCTCCAGGCGTCAATCCACCATTCGAGGGATTAAAGGGCTGCCCACCGCTGAATAGCATCCCTAAACCTGCCAAAACGAGCGCAGAGGTGATTAAATGCCCAGACACCCGGACGTCACTGCGACTTTTCTGGTATTGATCCAACTCTGCAATCGCTGCTGGCACATCCTGGAGGATCGGCCGCAGCCTCTCAGCATCCCCCCCGAGGTTCGAATCACATTCGTAACGCTTTCCCTCAAAAAGGAAAAATCGCTCGCAATGCCCCGATTGCTTAAACTGCTTTTGAGTCAGTCCAGGCGGCTGACTGGGCTGAGTAGGAATTTGCGAAATGCCACGTTCTGAAGGCATGAGGTAGAGTTTTTGCGCCCATCCCCCTTCCGCAACGACCTCCTTGGGAGCACTCAAAAAAAGAATGAGAAGCCAAGATAAAGTTTTCGCACCCATGGCCCTCATCCTAACACCACCCCTCCCTAGAAAAAAATCCAGATTCGAGCTAGTGTGCGAAAATACGATGGAAAACTTGAGGTCTTACTTCAGCCAAATCGAGAACAACTACCAAAAGGCCCAGTTTCTTTCGTCCGACCCCGTCGAGTTCGCGCATCATTACTCCGACCCCTGGGACCAGGAAGCCATCGCGCTTTTATCCGCCTTACTCGCTTATGGAAATGTTCGCCACATTAGACAATCTATTCAAAATGCGACGACACTCATTCTCCAAGTTGCCAAATCACCCCGCGACTTTGTCTCTCAACTCGAAAGCCCTGCTTTTTTGGCAAAGGCACTTAAAAAATTTGACAGTTACGTGCACCGATTCAACACGGGCCGGGATTTGATTCGACTCTTTCAGCTTCTTGGATTGAGTTGGAAACGCCACGGCTCACTGGGAAGCCACTTTCTATCCTACCTCCCCCCAACGGAACCCACGATTGAAACCGCTCTCAACACCCTCATCACCGACTGGAAGTCCGATCAAACCAGCTTTGATGTTGAAGAATCGTTTTTTTACCTCCTGACTGCGCCACGCGATGGAAGCTGCTGCAAACGTTGGTGCATGCTGCTGCGCTGGATGGGGAGAAAAGACGCGGTGGATCTCGGCTTGTGGATGGAAGGCAGCCCCTTGCAAGCGACCTTTCCCAGCGGCAGGGCCCTCCAGACTCATCAGCTCATTATGCCCTTAGACACCCACACGGGCCGAATCAGCCAATCCTTAGGACTCACTCAACGCAAAAGCTTAAACTGGAAAGCCGCCCTCGAGGTCACCCAATCGTTTCGGGTCTTGGACCCGCTCGACCCAGTCCGTTATGATTTTGCCCTCAGCCGAGTCGGGATTCTCAAAGAAAACACCAGTCATTTGCGGGGCATCCGCAAATGACCATTCACCGCAAAAATCTCCCGATCGTCGCAGTGGACGCGCGAATGGTGTCGACGGTGCCCCATGGCATTGCCCGTTACGTCACCCAAATCGCCAAAGCTCTGCGATCCATCCCAGATCTCCCCTATCGACCTATTTTTCTGACCTCTGCGGATCTCGACACGCAGGCCAGACTCCACCTTTTTGCAGGCTTTGAAACCCAAACCATGGCAGCTCCCTTCTTGAACCCGAAAGAGTGGGTTGAAATTCCGAGGCTTCTTCGAAAGATCAGGGCCGCCCTTTTTCACTCCCCCTCTTTCTGCAGTCTTTGGACTTGCCCCTGCCCGAGCATCATCACGCTTCACGACTTGAACCACCTTCACTTCGGAGGGCTTTCAAAAAAAATCTACTACCGCACCCTGCTCAAACGTTTCTGCAAAAACTCAAAGCAAATCCTCACGGTTTCCGAGTTCTCTCGAAATGAAATCGCTCGTTGGCTCGACCTCGCCCCAAGCCAGATCGAAATCACCTACAACGCTGTTTCACGCCCAATGATCCCGGACCCTTCCTCAGAAATCTCTCAAATCCTCGCAGACAGAGGACTCCCGCCGAAGTCGGAGAATTATTTTTTCTGCCTCTCCAACCCCAAGCCCCACAAGAACCTCCCACTTCTCATCGCTGCCTATGAGATTTTTCGAGCCTCCGAGCCCGCGGCCTGGCCCCTCCTGATTTCAACTCCTGCCGCAGGGCCAACGCCACCCGGGGTATACTGTCTCGGATCTCTTTCTGAAAAAGTCGCCCCTGTCGTTTTAAAACAGGCGAGCGCTCTGCTCTTTCCGTCGATTTACGAAGGGTTTGGGCTCCCGCCGCTCGAAGCGGCTCTTCTGGGAGTCCCTCTCGCAGTCTCTCAGATTCCACCCCACCAAGAAGGCTTAGCGGACTTATCGCAACAAGAAGTGCACTGGGTGCTACCAGCCGACTTGCAAGGCTGGGTCAATGCTTTTCGAATGCTTTTTGCGCGAAAAATTCTACCCGCATCTGCTCACTCGCAAAATCAAATTCTGGAAAGATTCAGCACCGAACGATTAGGTCGAACCCTAGACCTCATCTACCGTCGCGTGCTAACCTGACTTGCATGGCGCGAATTGCACTCGTTCATGATTGGCTGACGGGAATGAGAGGGGGGGAATCGGTCTTAGAAGCTATTTCCGAGATTTTTCCCACGGCAGAGCTTTTCACCCTAATTCGAATTCCAGAAAAGATCTCTCCCCAGCTCCGAGCAATCCCCGCGCATACGAGTCGCTTACAAAAAATACCGGGGGCCTATACCAAATACCGACACTTTCTCCCGTTCATGCCCTCCCTCATCGAAAGCTTTGACCTCGAGGGATTCGACTTGGTGATCTCCTCTTCTCACTGCGTCGCCAAGGGCATTATCAAACCTACCCAAGCTCTCCACCTCAGCTACGTCCACGCCCCCATGCGATACATTTGGGATCGCTACGAGGACTACTTTGGGCCTGGGCAGGCATCCGTACCCGTCCGCATCGCTGCAAGTCTCATCCGCCCCTCGCTTCAGGCCTGGGATCGGAGAGCTAGCACTCAACAACGGGTCGATACACTCGTTGCCAACAGCCATTTTATTGCCGAACAAATTCAAACTGCTTACCAACGAGAAGCTCAGGTGATTCACCCCTTTGCCAACCTCGAACGATTTCATGCCCCCCGAAATCCGGGAAAAAACTACCTCATCGTCAGCGCCTTTGCGCCTTATAAACGCATCGATCTCGCCATTCGAGCCTTCAATCAAATGCGACTGCCGCTCCACATCGTCGGTGCGGGACAGAATGAGAAACAACTCAGAGCCATGGCCGGCCCGACCGTACAATTTCTAGGATCTTTGTCAAACGAGGAAATTGTCCGAGCCTATTCGGAGTGCCGAGCGCTGATTTTTCCGGGAGTTGAAGACTTCGGAATTACTCCCATCGAGGCCATGGCTGCGGGTAGCCCAGTCATCGCTCTCAAAAAGGGCGGCGCCCTAGAAACCGTGACCGAAGAGACCGGCATTTTCTTTGACTCGCCCGAATCCGATCACCCCGAAGCCTTAGAGCAAGGCCTCATCGCTGCCATACAGAAAATGGAACGCGGACCCATTCAAATTTCAGAAACGGCCTGCAGAAGCCGCGCAAGCCAGTTTTCCAAACAAAGATTTCAATCTGAATTCTACCAAGCCGTTCTGAAAATGTGGGAGACATCAGGCAGGACCTCTTCGCATCTCTTTCAAACACCGGAATTTTAAAAGTCTCCGACCCTGAACAAGAAATCTCGTCGTCTCCGTATTGATTCATAGCTAGATACCGGTGAGCATGCTAGGCAGCTTGAACTATTGATTTTGCGTGGAGCAGAGTAAAGAACTCTTTGAATTTTCTCTCTAGTCCCAATTGTAAATCGATCGGGTCAAGTGTTAGAGCATGTACCTTGAGTGCCTTAATCCGCGCTGAGTCTCCTTCGGTTGCTTCCAGAAGGCGCTGAAGCTGATATAAATAGCCTTGTCTTCGTTGCTTATGATTGTCCCCTCGATAAATAGTTAATCTTCGTAAAATCAACTATTCACCGAGCTTCTTCATGAGTCAACGAAGACGCATCTCACAACTCGCCTCGGCCAAATACCGGCATTTATTACGAATCAATGCATCTCTCGCCCAGTCAAAATAGATACACTGTAAAAATTTAAAATATTTTTTTATAATTGAAACATGAGAACCAAATATTTAATTATATTACTTACCCTAGGATGCTCCGATGTATTTGCGGGAAATTTGACGAAGCAGGTGGAGATCAACGCGACGACTATGGCAAATAGTGGTCAAAGCATAGTAGGCTATCCGAATACGCGCATTCATTTTGCCGATGGAATAAGTGAAGGTAAAGAGGGAAAAGGTCAGAGAACCCGGATGTTCTACGTTTCTCACACAGACCCAAGCACAGACCCAAGCAAGGAGATCAGGCACGTGGTCAAACTGAAGCTGCGCAAGGATGGCACCAGCCAAATCGCATTTCATACTTACAAGGGCGACCAACACGGCCTTAGAAAGTCTGAATACGATCAAGAAGGCAAAGTCATCAACACAGTCACTAAATCTTATCCAACGTCGGGTATCAACACCCAATTCTTCGAAAAAGCCGAGCAGGCATTAAAAACGAAGGCAGCTCAGCACCGAGCATTCCAGCTTGAAACCGCAGAAGAAATGGGCGCAGCGGCAAAAGAAGACCCATGGAATTCTCGTGGCGGTGGCGGTGGCGGTGGCGGTGGCGGTCATGCGTTGGAGGCAAAGCTCCCTCAACACAAGGCTCAACCGGCGGCAAACGCAGCAGAACCAGCGCCACTCCCTGAGGACGTGCGCAACCAATACCACCAACTCAATGGTCGGTGGCCAGAACATCCCGAAGAACGCACCGATCCATCTCACAGCAAAAGGATACAGGCCGCCCGAGCAGAGGCGGAATTTCAGCAGAGACTCGCCGCTGAGCCTAACTTATTTAAAAAGTCGGCGCCCGATCCGAAGCGAGGCGATCTGATTTATTCCTTCAGGGACGAGACTTTTATGGTAGTCCGGTATACTAAACCCATGGGGTCATATTCAGGGGATGTAACAGGTCACCGAGCCGATGGCTCCCGCCTTTCCCCTCGTTTAAAGGAATGTAGACCCGCTACAGCGGAGGAAATCGCAGCTTTTTCGGCTGGCAAAAAGTAGCCGGCGCGATCGCTCCGATAGCAAATATTCGCCAGACTCAATGGGCGTCGACCGGACCCTCGATTTTTTTGTTCACGCGCAAGAAATAGAGGGGAATCACTGAGAATGCGAAAATAATCAATAGAGTCCACATCATTTGCACAAAGCTCAACATAAACACCTGAGCCTGAACTCGATACGCCAAGGAGCGAAGTGCAGCCGTGGAAGGCGAAGCAAAACCCACGTCCTCGCCAAACTTCGCTGCCATGCCATGTTGAGTCTGGCTCAAAGTCACTTGTGAAGCCGCGTTCAAGAGATTCACGTGACTGACCACATCGACATAGTTTTGATGACTTCTCCGGTCAAGCAACGTGCCAATCAAAGCAATCCCGACACTGCCACCTAGTTGGCGAAACAAATTCAAAAGCCCTGCCACCTGCCCGAGGCTCTCTCCTCGAAACTGACCTAAGACAGCGGTGTTAATCGGCACAAAGAGGAACCCCAAGCCTAATCCCCGCACTAGGAGCGCCCAAAAGACCTCTCTCTCACTCGACTGCGAACCAAATTGGGTCATCAGATAGAGACAGCCTTCAATGACAAAAATGCCAAATAAAATGAGGTAGCGGGGATCGGTTTTCCGGAGCATAGCGCCTACGAATGGCATACAAGCTGCCGTAGTCAGGGCTCCCGGGATAAACAACATCCCCGTCTGAGTGGCGTCATAGTGCAGGGACGTCCCAACGAAGATGGGCAACACGAAAACCAAGCCAAAAACTAATAACCCCAAGAACATCATCAAAAGGGTTCCGTTTCTCACGACGGAATCCTTAAACAGCCTCAAATTCACAATCGGCTCACTGACCTTAAGCTCCCAATAAATAAAAGTAGGAATCGCGAATGCCGCGATCAAAGTACAAATTCGAATCCCGATAGAATCAAACCAATCGTCTGCCTGCCCTCGCTCAAGAACGTACTGCAGACATCCGATCCCAACCGCAAGCAAGCCTAATCCCACCGCATCAATCGGACCCCGCTTTTTACCGTGGTGAGCGTGAGCAGGCTCCTCCACATAGATCAGCGCCATAAAAATCGCGAATAACCCGAGAGGAAGGTTGATGTTAAAAATGGATCGCCACCCATATGTATCCGTCAGGTAGCCTCCCAAGGTAGGCCCTAGAGTGGGACCAATCATAATACTCATGCCGTAGATCGCGCTCCCCATGCCGGCTCGCTCCTTAGGAAACTGCTCCTGAATGAGCGTCTGAGAAATCGGGAGAAGTGCCCCGCCCGCCAACCCCTGAACAATTCTAAAAATCGTGAGGACAGTCAAATTGGGAGCGACTCCACACAAGACTGAGGCCAGTGTAAAAATCGAAATACATCCGACGTAATATTTTTTTCGGCCAATGCGAGATCCCAACCAACCCGACAGCGGCAAGACAATGGCGTTGGCAATAATATAACCCGTAACGACCCAGCTAATATCTTCTAGTGTCGCCCCTAAATTACCCATCATCGTCGGAATCGCAACATTCACAATCGAAGTATCGACAATCTCAAGAAGTGACGCCAAAACTGCTGTAAAAATAATAAACTTAGATTGGGTAGAGAGTTTAAAGTCGGACACGCTCGACTCCTTTGGTAACCGAAGATTTACCTAACTCGCACCTTCACAAACGCAGAAAGTCCCGCCTGAAGATCGTCGACATCAGAGGCGCTCAGCCCTGCTAACCCAATTCTCACCGGCACTCTCTGCACGACTTTGGTGAAATTTCCGGTAGCATTATCAGGAGGCAATAACGTGAATGTTGCCCCAGTGGCTGCACTTTTGCTTTCGATCGCACCGCGAAAGACCTTGCCCGGAAGCGCGTCTACCGAAATCTCCACCCCTGCTCCTGGATGAATCTGGCTCATTTCCGTTTCTTTGAAGTTGGCGACTACCCAGCGCTCTTCCGCACTGACAAATCCAAAAAGCGGCATTCCGACTGAGGCTAGCATTCCAACTTCGGCTGACTTCCTAGCAACCACCCCTGCGGACGGAGCCTTGATCTTCGTATGCTCTAAATTGAGCCGCGCCTGAGACCATTGACTCTGCAAAGCCTTGAGTTTGCCGCCTAATTCAATCGCGGTGGCTTGGGCAGCATCATACTGCTGATGAGAAATCGCGCCTTTTTTGAAAAGTTCGGAAAGCCTTCGTTCATCGGATTCCGCATTTTTCACCCTAGCCCCCAGAGATGCGACTTCATTCTCCATCTGCACCGCCGTATTCTCGTAGTCACGAGAGTCAAGTTCGGCAAGTACATCTCCTTCTTTGACTTTCTGATTTTCGATCACATTCACCTTAGTCAAATAGCCTGACACGCGGGCGGAGAGCATCACCGTTTTTGCCTGAATCTGAGCATTATCTGTCGTGACGAAAAAAAGGGACTGGTAAAAGAAACCTGCTCCTCCCAACATTCCGACGAATCCTAGACTCAATACGATACTCTTCTTTTTTGAATGGGGCGGTGTCGCACTCGATGGCACTTGAGTCATGATTTACCTTCTCTTCCGTCGTCAGAAGTAAAACACGACCTCCCTCGGAGCGCTAACGAAATTTAGTCCAGCTTGATCATCTGAATCAAAGCGGACTGTCGCTCAACTAAGTCCGAGGCTCTCAGATTCATCAGCCGTTTAAAACTGAAATCCTCCACCGTAAAACTCGCCATGACACTCCCCGCCAAAACCGCGCGCCGCAAAAGTTTTTCCCATTGATCAGGTTGGGAGTGAATCATCTCTCGATGAGCGCCCTGCTCAGCCAAATAACCCATCACTGCGCCCGCAAAACTATCCCCTGCGCCCGTCGGATCGACCACATGAGAGGTCGGATAAGCGGGAGCGATGAAAAACCCCCTGGGAGTCAGCAAGTTAGATCCATATTCACCCCGCTTGATAATCACAGTCGAGGGTCCCATTTTTTGAATTTCCAAAGCCGCCCGCAGGACATTTTTTTGCCCAGAAAGCAAATAAGCCTCGCCCTCGTTGATCGAGATGAGATCCACACGCGCCAAAGTCTTACGAAGCTCAGCGGGCTTTCCGGTAATCCAAAAATTCATGCTGTCACAAGCCACCAAACGGGGGTTGCGAATTTGGTCTAAGACTCGTTGCTGCAAGACCGGGTCGATATTCGCCAAAAAAACATAGGGGACGTCACGATGACGCTCGCCTAAACGGGGATCGAAATGCTCAAAAACATTGAGTGCCGTAGAAAGGGTCTGCGCTTCGTTCAGATTCTTATCGTAAGATCCCACCCAGTGAAAGGTCTTGCCCGAGGCGATTTGAATGCCAGAAACATCAATTTTACGCGCGGTCAGCCAATCAAGGTGATCCTTTGGAAAATCCTCACCCACCACTCCCACGACGTCGACCGGAGAGTAATGCGAGGCTGCAATTGAAAAATAATTTCCAGATCCGCCTAAAACGAAATCCGCCTTTCCAGCTGGAGTTTGCACCGAATCAAAAGCCAGAGAACCTACGGTAAGAATCGAGTGAGCGCTCATAGCCCTGAATTAAATCCAAACAGAATCTAACTGTCAAGCTGATATAGCCTCCCGTCGCTTGAACAGATCACTCGTGCTTAGTAAACAATCTCTCTTGGGTCTCGCTCCCTCACCTGGTTAGACCTCGGGTTTCCCACTAGGCGTCGCTCAGTTTTCAGCCTCTCCTCCAGCTCCTTGACTACCTGCTCAAACCCCTCCCAGCCGATCGAGGTAGGGGTCCAATTTTGCGGCTTTGGACGGCAAAATCGGCAGAATGTTTTCAGCTCCGAACCCGCGTCCTCCTCGTAAAAAACTACCACCCAATCCAGATCACTCGTAAACCAAAATCTTCCTGTCATATCGGTACTCACCGGAAGCGAGCGTAGAACACGCTGTTTTGAATCAAGCTGAGTGACCTCCTTCCCACCCAGAGACGTCAACACCGTCCTTACAAAAGTAATTTTCGGCACATGAGTTTGACGCCACTGACTCAGAACCTGATCCTGAGTCCATCGAAAAGCAGCAAGACCTAAAACCACCGACAAAAAAAGATAAATCCCCCCGAGAACGAGCGGACGACTCGAAAGCCAGAATTTTTCTTTAACTCTATGCGATAGAGCTGATATTCTCTCCAAAATCCGCGACTTAAACCTAAAATGACTCCAAAAAGCACCACCATCCATAAAATCAACTCAAAAAAGACCTGCCCTCGAGCCGGCCCGAGGCAATCCCCCTGGGGAACGCGGAAGCGCCCACTCTGCAAACCAGGCAACTGGCAATAAACTCGATAAATGAGGTGATTTACGACTCGCAACACGAGCCGCTGCAGAGCGCGGACGGTGCGCAGCCTCAATCCAAAATTCACTCGGCTTTTCTCCTATCCACTCGAGAGGCTGCTGACCTAAATCGTCCCGCAGTCCGCGACTCAGTTCCACCTCCGGGAGCGGAGCAACCTGATCCCCCCATGCCCCGCAACCCCGAAGCGTCCAAACATTCGCCCGAACTTTCCATCGAGTTCGATCTGCTTGCTGAATCGCCGCAACAACCTCAATCTGGCCGAGCAGTGGTGTAACGAGTTCCACCTGAAGGCTTACCTGCGCTGCTCTCACAGAGGCTCTTAAGCCGCGAATCGAACTATTCGTCGTTTCGAGCAAATCCAGATGTTGCCGCAAGTCGCTCGCGGCACGGGCAACACAGCGATTCAGCCGCAGCTGGGTCTCCACCTGGAGGCGCCAACTTCGCAGAACACTCCAAATACCCAACCCGCCGGTGAGCAAAGTCAACAGCACCAGAATCATCGGAAAATGCAAACTCCCACGACAATTCCTTACCACGCGCCAGACTCCAACCAAGGTAGCTGCACGACTTCTTCGACTCCACCGCATTTACCTCGCCCATGAACTCCCGCCTGATCGAGCTGAAAACTAACGCCACCCGACTTATAAGGGAGAGGAGCAGGCTCCTGACCTCGAATGACTCGGGCATGAGTCTTCTCGAATACAAAATAGGCGCATTTTGCCCTCAGCCATTGTGCCCTCAAGAGAAACGCGCAAGCACACGTAAAAGCCAACCCGACGAGCAGGGCGAGACTGAACTCGACCAGAGTCTGACCGAAGCAATCCCCATCCCTGCTTTTCATCCG
>CAINWE010000225.1 GCA_903854365.1 Oligoflexia bacterium | reverse complement strand
TTTTCTAAATTGACGACCCAGGGTTACACTAAAATAAATTGGTTATAAATAAATATTTAAAAAGCATTCTCATGGAGCAAGGGAGATATTCGAATGGTTGACCTAAAAACAAAAGTCTTAGTAGTTGACGATATGCTCACCATGCGCAAACTCATCATCAGCATCTTGAAGGAAATCGGATTTACTCAAATCACCGAGGCGGAAGACGGCGCTGTTGCATGGACTAAGGCCAATGAAACTAAGGAACCCTTCGGATTGATTATTTGCGACTGGAATATGCCCAATGCAAACGGCTTAGATGTCCTCACCAAAGTACGCGCTGACGCGAGATACAAAAACGTGCCCTTTGTCATGGTGACAGCAGAACTCGAGCCACATCAGGTGGCACAAGCAAACAAACTCGGGATTAGCGGCCACGTAGCAAAGCCGTTTACGAATGAAACATTTAAAATCAAATTAAAGGAACTGAAGGTCATTGCCTAACCCGCGGACCAATCTAACTGAGAACAGCTAGCCTACTGACTGAGACAACCAGAAGGCTAGCTTTTTTAGTGGAATCAAACACAGCTCTGTTCCTTACGAAACTCGCTTAGAAACTCGCTACAAACCCACGAGCAAACGCAGCTTGAAGATGAGAAAATCGCTTCTCTTCTCGGCCCGAATCATCAATCATTTCAAAACAATCGGGATTCTTAAAAATTTCAGCTAAAAGCTGTCGGTGAAGATCATGCCCTGCACGATGAAGGCGAATAAATCCCTGAATTGCCACGCCCGCTAACTTAAAGTCTCCTAAGGCGTCCAAAACTTTATGACGAACAAACTCATCAGGATACCTCAAACCTCCGGGATTCAGGACTTCAGACTCGTTTAAAACGACCGCATTCTCTAGACTTCCGCCACGCGCTAGCCCGTGGCTTTTTAAACGCTCCACATCTCTCAAGAAGCCGAAGGTACGAGCAGAAGCCAACTCCTCGAAAGGTGTTCTTCCCTCTTGATAACAAAACTCTTGGTAACCAATCGCAGGGTGGTCCCACTCGACAGACCCGTGAATTTCGAAACAAGAAGACGGCTCTGCAACGGCCCACTTCTCGCCCATCTTCAACTCCACTTTTTGACGAAGTGCCAATATCGTTCGGACTTGGGCTTGAGTCTGGTAACCTGCCCTTTGAAAGGCTTCATAAAAAATGACCGCGCTCCCGTCCATGATCGGAACCTCAGGACCATCGAGCTCTACCCGCGCATTATCCAAACCAGCGCCCTGCAGGGCCGCTAAGAGATGCTCTACGGTTCCCACCGTCACCTTCTGAAATCCTAAGGTCGTTGCAAGCTGAGTATTCACCACAAACTGGTGCCCAGCAATCACTTCAGGAGAGCCGGGCAAGTCCGTACGAACAAAAACTATCCCTGAGTTCGACTCAGCAGGCCTCACCTTCATCCGGATCAACCGCCCCGAATGAAGACCAATTCCTTCTAGCTCAACTTGTCTTTTTAAGGTTCGCTGTAAAACCATGATTCTCCCAGTGCGCTGACACTACGTAGCAAACTTTATGCCCGAAAACGACTTTCGAATGTCTTTTTTAATTCAAATAAGGCGAATCAATTTTCCATTACGATTCTAGTGAGTTACACGAGATGCTTCATCAAACAAACTCCTGACACCGATCCAAACCCCGCTATGTCATCAAGCCAACTGTGTCTATCTGTCTACGAATGCCAAAGTGAAGTGTGGCAATCGTGTTACACTGACGGTTGCCAAACCTCACCCAAATGATCGTATGCCAAACGGGTTGCAACTCGCCCCCGGAGGGTCCTCTGAAGAAACCCCTCCTGAATCAAATAAGGCTCATAGACGTCCTCGAGAGTATCGCGCTCCTCGCCCAAAACCGAGGACAGAGTCTCGATCCCCGTCGGACCCCCGTCAAATTTTTGAATCAAAGCTGCCAAAAATTTTCGATCCATAGGATCCAGTCCACGGTGATCTACTTCAAAAAGCGAGAGAGCAGCTTGAGCAACCTCCCGATCGATCCGAACGCCTCCTGACCCGTTGAACACTTTTACCTGAGCATAATCCCGGACCCGCTTTAACAATCGATTCGCAATACGTGGAGTACCCCGAGACCGTGTGGCAATTTCGTTCGCCCCCGAGGAATCCATCTGAATACCCAGAAGCTGGGAAGACCGAAATAGAATCTTTTCCAATTCTTCGACGGGGTAAAAATCGAGTCTGAGCTGCACCCCAAATCGATCGCGAAGCGGACTCGAGAGCAAGCCAGTGCGAGTCGTTGCCCCAACCAACGTAAACTTAGGTAAATCAATACGCAGCGTCCGGGCAGCTGGCCCCTGACCCATGATCAGATCCAACTTATAGTCTTCCATCGCTCCATAAAGAACTTCCTCAATCGACTTTTGAAGCCGATGAACCTCATCAATGAAGAGCACATCTTTAGGCTGTAAATTAGTCAAGATTGCGGCGAGATCGCCTTTTTTATCGACATTCGGTCCGGTAACCGTGTGAATCTGAGTCCCCATCTCGTGCGCAATAATATGAGCTAAGGTGGTCTTTCCAAGACCCGGAGGTCCGGCTAACAAGACATGATCAAGCGAGTCCCCTCGCTTTCTAGCCGCCTCCATAAAAAGCGACAGATTTTCTTTTACTTTTCTTTGCCCGATATATTCGCCCATAAAGGCTGGCCGAAGATTCTGCTCTTGCCCCTGATCCTGGCCGCTTTCCGACTCGTTCCAAGCAATCGGGCTCACCAAGCGCTGACCCTCTATGATCTCATCCATGTCGACCTCCCTGATTGGATTAGGCTAACTGCCTGAGAGCAGTCCGCACCAAATCCTCAACCGCCTGAGGAGGAGTGTCTGAAGATTTTACAATGCGCTGCAACAATTGATGCATATCCTGTTCACGGTACCCAAGACCCACCAATGCCAATCTTGCATCCTGAAAAACCTTTGAGTGTTCTCGATCACGCTCTCTTCGCTCACTAGAATCTAAAGTCTGATCTGCGACAGAACTGCGACCCGTACCCGACTGACCTTGCGTCCATCCCTGGTCGATTTTTTTCCGAATCACGTCTCTCAACTCCAACACAACCCGTTCTGCCGTCTTTTTTCCGATTCCAGGAATCCGGGTTAACGCTGCTTGATCGACTTGCACAATGGCATCGATCAAAAATCCTGGTTCGACACTGGACAGAATCCCCAGTGCACTTTTAGGTCCCACGCCATTCACACTCAAAAGGATCAAAAACAACTCCTTTTCAAACTGGGTGGAAAATCCATAAAGATCAAAAGCCTCTTCCCGAATATGACTGTAAATGTAAAGCTCAGCCTTAGTTTGAGCCAGATGGGCAGCATAAGCGGGGCGCTGCGGAACGGCCACGAGATACCCCACACAACCGCTCCCCCCTCGATCACCCACCGCGAGCAGAACCCGACCCTCTGCGTACTCGATCACCTGACCACAAAGAAAACCAATCATAGAACCGCATCCTTCATGGGCCCCGGTCTTATCATCTGGGCATGACAAATTGCCAGAGCCAAGGCATCCGATGCGTCTGGCGACTCAAAACTGCGTTTACCCACCAAAAGCTGTACAACTTTAGCTACCTGCTCTTTATCTGCCTGACCATGTCCTACAATGGCCCGCTTCACAGCGGTCGGACTATATTCTTCAATATTTAGTCCGTGAATTTTTCCGGTTAAAAGAATAGCCCCGCGGGCCTGCCCTAACTTCAAGGCAGAGAGCGCATTTTTAGCAAAAAAAACTTGTTCCACGACCATCACCTGAGGGCGAAGCCGAACAATGACCTCCGTCAGCCTCTGATGAATCACTAAAAGTCGTTCAGCAAAACCGTCGGACGATTTGGACAACTCCTCTAAAATGTGAAAAGAGCCATCGGCAACATGCCTCAACTGATTACCGATACGGTCGACGCAGCCAAATCCCATGATACGAGAACCTGGGTCAATCCCCAATACTCTCATGAGTCCTAGACCAAGGACTTTGCGTAAATTCTATAGGTTTTATAACGCTCGCCGCACATATGTTCGAGCGCCT
>CAINWE010000224.1 GCA_903854365.1 Oligoflexia bacterium | reverse complement strand
CCGATCTGCTTGCACACCCAGATATCCCAGCGCAAACCGATGACCTTCCTACAGATCACTGATTTTCTCGTTGTTGTACCGAGTTCACGCGTACTCATCCGTTTATCCTGACAAGGATTCCCAGAGAACATGGCCCCCTCGAGCAAAGCCCAGCAACTGACCCCGATCTGTAACCTCCTGAAGAAGCGTTACAAGGCTGAACCTTCAGAAAACCGCCTCAGCGTACTCGAGGCAATTGTTCTTGGTATTTGCCGGGAAGGCAGTACGGCCGAGCAGGCCAACCTGATCCTCTCTCGTATCAAAGATCATTTTTTTGACTGGAATGAGGTCCGAGTCTCAACCATCAAAGAGATTCAAGATGTTCTCGTCGGCCTTCCAGACCCTCAAGTTCGTGCCAACAGTATCCGGCTTTTCCTTCGCCAGCTATTCACCAAGACCTACGGCTTTAATCTTGATGCCCTCACGAAGAAACCCCTCAAAGAATCTCTGAAAACTCTCCAAGAGTTCGACGCGCTCAAGTCCGACTACGTTCTTGCCACCGTTGTGCAGCGTGCCCTGGGTGGCCACGCAATTCCGACAGACAACTCTGCACTTCGCGCGCTCATTCGACTTGGAGTAACTGAGCCTGATTCTTCCTCAGAAGCTGCTCGCTCCTCCGTCGAACGTGTTGTTCCCAAAGCGCAGGGATCACAGTTCCAGGAGTGGATGGAACAACTTTGTCTGGACACATGTTCCGAGCGTGAACCCGCCTGCACTCGGTGCGAGCTTAGAGAACTTTGTCCCACTGGCTTGGGTGAAGTCTTGATTGCCCCTCCGGCTCAATCCAAATCCAAAAGCGCTTCAACTAGCGCCCGCAAAGCGGGTGCGGCCACTGAAAAAGCGAAGAAAAACGTAATTCCCGATGCTCCCTCAACGCCTGACGTGCCGGCGAAAGGGAAGAAATCGAAGTCTGCAACCTCCAAGGCAGATTCTGTCCCCAAAAAAAACGTGATCAAACCGGAATCCGAGCCAGCGTTAGAGGCTTCTGCTCTTCCCCACAGCGAAGACTCCAAGATCGTTGAACCGGTACCCACTGCCAAAAAGAAGGCTGCATCTTCGAAGAAGGAAACCAAAGCCGATTCGAGCTACACACCTCAGGTAATTACTCCTGCGGTAGCCCCAGCTGATGAGCTCCCGTCTGAAGAGGTTCCGACTACAGTCAAACCGACGAAAGCGGCTTCCAAAAAAGCCAGTGCGAAATCTGCCACAGTCCCAGACCCGAGCACTGACCTACCAACGAACACTGACCTACCAACCAAGAAGAGCAAGCCGACTAAAGCGAGCCCTGTCTCCGAAAGTCCAGCAAGCCCTGTCTCCGAAAGTCCCAAGAATACACCAACTCCGAAGCCAAAGGCTTCAAAAAAAACCAAAGCGACTGATCATCCTCAAACCACTGGAAGTACAGAGGTGGAGGCCTACATAACGCCTGAGCCCTCCGCCTCAGTTGCCGCCCCCGCAAAGCCCACTCCAAAAACTAAGGTCAAAACCAAACAATCTGAGGCTCCAGTAAAGCCCTCAAGTGAGGAAGCAGGGAAAGCTAAGTCCAAGAAAGGCACAGCCAAAGAGTCTCAGCCAGCCAAGGCCGCTCCTGGACCGAAAGCCAAACCGAAGAAAAGTTGAACCCCTCACTCACGTTTGAGACCGCTCTCTGATCAGCAAGATATCAAGGCTGTAAGAGGTGCAAGCGAGGCATGAACTGCACCGACCTTACTTACCTCAATTCCCACAATCGACTTCTGGAATAACCAGAAGTCGATTTTATATACGCTGTTAAATGGCTCAGAAACCTGCCCACTCTTTTGATTCGTTTTGTTTTGGATATGACCGAATTATTTACCAAAAACTGCTTGCTGAGTTAAAAGCCAGCGGGCATCCAAACACAGCCTTCTCTCAGATGTATTGAGCATAAAGCTTGCAAAGTGCTTACTCTCGTGAAGAGAAAGACTTTTCAAGCAAGCTGTAAGAACTTATACCCTCCGAAAATCAAATAAATTATCCTGCAGCACTGGCCGCGCGGGAAGTGATGCTATAAAGTAAATCAACCGATGTTCATCAATCAATGATGTCTTCGTGTTTGTTAGATGCATTCAGACGATCACCAGGAGAGTTAGATGAAGCGTTTTTTTGGTTTCGTTGCAGCGATGTTGATTGCCGTTCCAGCGTTTGCTGCTGATAAGACGATCGTAGAGATCGCAGCTGGTAACCCAGATTTCAGCACGCTGGTTGCCGCTGTGAAGGCAGCAGGCCTGGCAGAGACCTTGAGCGGTGAGGGCCCTTTCACCGTTTTTGCTCCCACCAATGCTGCTTTTGAAAAGCTTCCCAAGGGGACAGTTGAAAGTCTTCTCTAGCCAGAAAACAAAGCGAAGCTTGCAAGCATTCTGAAATATCACGTTGTTGCTGGCAAAGTGATGGCCGCAGACGCAGTCAAGCTGGATGGCAAAAGTGCCAAGACCGTTGAAGGTTCAAGTGCTCCGATCACAGTGAAAGACGGAGCGGCTTACATCGGTGGTGCCAAAATCGTGAAGACCGACATCGTTGGATCTAATGGTGTGATTCACGTGATTGACGCCGTGATTCTGCCCCCAGCCAAGTAAATTTTCGGGTCTTTCTCTCGAAATCAACCGAACAGTTCCTCGTGGGCTGTTCGGTTTTTTTATGGATAGCCCGGAGCGGTAGGAGACGTGTGTCTCTGGTAGGACTCGCCTGTCTTTGTTACGATCCAAAATAGAATTTTTGTGCTTTCCAAACGGGAATATGGATGAGGGTTGGTGGACATGCCGTTGTGTCTCACCTGGTTGATCAGCCAGCGCTGTTCGGTCGCTACGATTGCTGTACAGGCGTTGCTTTTCCATCAGTTTATCAGGGCTCAGGATAATCCACGGGCTCCCGAAATTCCCCAGAGTCAGACTGACGCGAATCTGGAGGGGGCCCCAGAGCCGTTCACCCCGCTCCAACCAATTTCTGAACGCCAACGGCAACAAATTGAACTCTTCAAGTTATTTGCTGCAGCACGCTCTCTCGAAGACCAAGAGCGCGTCAAAGAAGCACTGGCTTTACTTGAGCAGGCCAAGACCCAGCAGGCGGACAATGCATCTATCCTGACGCGTTTAAGTCGATTATTTTTTGCGTCAGGCAAAATCGATGAAGCCATCGAGTCTGGCCGACAAGCTCTTGCAATT
>CAINWE010000223.1 GCA_903854365.1 Oligoflexia bacterium | reverse complement strand
TTGACCGTAAACCTCGAAATTTAAATCCACTTTTTCGCCGACCAAAAAATCAGCCCGTACTTTAATGAAGCAACCTACCAACGAGAGATCGAGAAGCTCTGCTACTCTCACTTCCCCACTCTGTCGATAGACCTTCACAGAAACAGCGAAGCGGTACCGGGGGTTGCTTTCCCACCAGCGAATTTTTGGAAAAAAGTAAGGGACCCGAATCTCGCGCCCGACTCGAATCGCAATCGCAATCTGAATCAAAACAGAGGCGACAAAGACAAAAATTTTATGGTGGCTCTCAGCATAGTCTGAAGCAATAATGGCGTCTACATAGAACAAGAGGCCTTGAAATCCGAGAAACACATACCAAGACCAACGGCGCATCTCCCAGAACCCGTATCCAGCCACCACTGCGACACCGGTGACCAGGTAGTAGGAGGGAGACAACAAGATTCGCATGCAAACGGACAACGGCATGTCGAATGAAGTCCCCACCAACACGATATACACAAAGGGAAATCCTATGAGGGCGGCCGCAATGGACTTAAAAAACGGAGAAGTATATTGCTTCACTTGCTTGGCATCCTGCCAGTAATGAGATTCTTTTTCAATGTCGACCTCCGAATTGACTCAGACCTCTTATGCCGCATCTAGCCCCCAGAACCACAAGCGAAGTGCCTTGAAGTAATGCCCAAAACTGCCAGGATGGGGCGCCTCAATTTCTCCTGACTTCCCGAATAGCGCCTGCACGAGATCCGGCTCTGCTACGACCAACTCGCTCTTATCGCTCTGAAATTTCCATCCTGTGGGCAATTTCTGACAGGTCCAATTTCCAGGTTCGTCTACTCCGGGAATCGGATGCAAAAAAACCATCGGCTCCAGGATCTTGGCCATGCACAAAAATTCATCGATGCGACTCGGCGAAGCCCCCTGTCCGGCGGGGACATCCGATGGTCCAAGCCAAATCGCCTGGGGATGCTCCACGAGAATCGACTCAAATACGGCCTTCAAATCGCTTGGTTCCCCGCCCCACTCATGAACATGCCCCTCGAGATCAATTCCGCGTCCCACCGCCGCGTATGCAGTAGGGCGCCCCCGCTTCTCAGTAAAATACCACTGAACATTCTTATGATGACCATACCAATTCCAATCTTGGGAACTAAGCGCCGACCCATCCACCCGCTGAGTGAGCAAATCAAACAATTCAGCCGTCAGTCCTCCACGTACCTCGAGACCACCCCTCATCCCAGGGAACTCTGCTCTCATCACCTCGACTAAAGGAAGGCGTACTTGCCGGCCACACGAGAAAAAACCTTGCCTTCTATAAAGCTGCTCCTGCGCGCCCCACAAAAAGATAGCCGCAGCACCCTGGTCTCGAGCCCATTGAATTCCCTCCGCTATGAGCTTGGAAGCTAAACCTTGCCCCCTCCAAAGCGGGTGGCAACACACGGCCCCCAAAAGCGCAACTCGGACCTTGAAAAAGTCATCTCCGCCGCGAGTCTTAACCCGCAAAATCACCAATCGAATCCCGCAAGCCGCACGCAGAATACCTGAACGGCGCTCGGTGAAAATCCTGACTTCCGGGGAGGCAAATTGCGGGTCCCAAACCGGAAAATCGTCTAAGAAATGAAAACCCGAGGACAACCCAAAGCACAGGTCCAGTAAATCGGATAACTCTTGCCGAAACCGACTAGCTCCGTATTTCAGCTCAATTTGATTCACAGCAAATCCGCCTCCCAGGTCTCTTTAAGTCTATCCTCTCGGGGTAGAATCCTCGAGGGGCAAATTTTACCTAAGGTGATGTCAAAAAATTACCGTTACGTCACACAAGAGGAGCTTACTCATGTCTAAAAAGAAAAATAAATTCGATCTCACCTATTTAGTTCATCACGGATATTTAAAAGATGGTCAGTCCCTTTTTTTTGTCAGTGACCCAAGTAAGAACTGCCGCATCATCAAGCAGCCGAACGGAGAATTCAAAGTCCTCGCTGAAAAAGAAACGATGACCGTCCACGGCTTCGCTCAAAAATGTTTGGGGCAAGAGCCACCAGACCACGCTAGCAAATGGCTTCGCACTGAATCTGGCAAAAGCCTCTATGACCTTTGGCACGCAGAAGATTTGATTGAAGCTGCCTAAAAGGATTCAGTAGTCGAACAAGAGTCGATTTTTTTTAAAAATAGAATCCCCTGCCGTTCAGGCAGGGGGTTTTAACCACCCGCCTCAATTGATTAACAATCTCGTTAATCCCCGCCTTAATTTTTTTTCTAAACCTTTTCCCCAGAGCGCCGATCTAATACTTGGAAGCAGAATTCAACTCCGGTTCAAACAACCTGTTGAATTAAATTGGCAATGACTGCCGATTTCTGCCTGCCCCTCGGCCCAGGATGAGCCAAGGTTACCTTCATGGAGGAAGGGTATGGGATTACGGATTAACACAAACGTGCCTGCCTTAGTTGCCCAGAAGAATTTAGGCAACACTCGAGCAGGTCTCGACCGTAACCTGGAGAAACTCAGTTCAGGCCTCAAGATCAACCACGCCGGTGACGACGCAGCCGGTCTAGCCGTATCCGAAATTCTCAGAGCTCAAATTCGCGGAGTCAACCAGGCTGAGAGAAATGCCCAGGACGGGGTATCCGTCGTCCAAATCGCCGAAGGCAGTCTCGCTGAAATTTCCAATATTCTCATCAGGATGCGCGAACTAGGCGTCCAGGGCGCCTCTGATACCATCGGGCAAAACGAGCGAAAGTTCCTCAATATTGAATTTAACCAACTCAGGGATGAAATAGATAGAATTTCATCCAGCACAGAGTTTAACCATGTTCCTCTGCTCAGCGGAACCGGCCTATCGTTTGACATTCAAGTCGGCGACAGAAACAATCCCAGCTCCGATCGAGTGCAGCTCTTTGACGCAAACGGATCTGATGTTAATACAGTCGCACTTGGAATTAACCTTGCCAGCGTCGGTGACAAATTTAGTTCCCAGAACAGTTTAAAGTCGGTCGATTCTGCCCTTTCGTCAGTTACTCAAATTCGCGCCCAATTTGGGGCTATGCAGAATCGCCTCCAGTCCATTATTAACAATCTCTTAGTGAACCGCGAAAATTTTTCCTCGGCCGTCAGTAGAATTCGCGACACCGACATGGCTGAAGAAGTCAGCTCGATGACTAAGAACCAAATTTTAATGCAGGCAGGAGTCTCTGTTCTTGCTCAAGCCAATTCGGCAAACAAGACAGCTCTCGCCTTATTGAGTCAAGGAGGATCCTAACCATGGGACTAGATGACGATGACATAAAAGTTTGACCGAAAGCAAAAGGCACGTTGCCTGTGCTTGTTTCCTGGATGAGGTAAGGCTCATCTCAGCTATCTCCAAGACGGAGGACCTGAGATGAGCCACTCCTTAGAAACCTCAAAAAGGGAAAATAACTGAGCTGCCACTCGAATTCGCTCAACTGGTTAAACACTCGGCAGTCTCAGATCTGCGAAGTACTTAGCAGATAAAGTGGTCCAAAAGTTTTGAAGTTGAGGTGCGACAAATGGGTTTTGTCGCAAGCCGTGCCCACGGATTGGGTGATTGATGAATGAAAAACTTGAGCATGGATGCTCGTCGCCACTAAGGAAAGTGGCGAGCCTTATGGAGGATGCAGATATGAACGGAGGCTAATATGGGTTTACGAATTAATACGAATATTACCGCATTGAATGCGCAGAGACAGATGTTTGTCACCAAGCAAAATTTGGACAAAACACTTGAAAGACTTGCAAGCGGTAGCAGAATCAATCACGCAGGGGACGACGCAGCGGGTCTAGCAATCTCTGAAAACTTAAGAGCTCAAATTCGAGGCATGAGACAAGCGAAAAAGAATGCACAAGATGGTGTATCCTTTATTCAGGTCTCTGAAGGGGGATTAAACGAAATCTCAAACATGCTAATACGACTTCGAGAGTTGGCGATCCAGGCAGCTTCCGACACTATCGGAGATACTGAGCGTCAATTCGCGGACCGAGAGTTCCAATCTCTCAAGCAAGAAATGGATCGAATTGCGAATGTCACCCAGTTCAACGATACACCGCTGTTGAACGGGAAAGCCGGGGTCTTCGAGATCCAAGTGGGCACTCACAATAATCCGTTACTCGATCGAGTGATTTACAACGGCGAACGGGCCGACGCGTCAGTCGATGCTTTAAAACTGGGCGGCGAGTCAATTGCCACGAAACAAGGTGCTCAGCTTTCTCTTTCAGTGATTGACGACGCTTTGGTCCGTGTCAACAGCATTCGGTCTGACCTAGGTGCAATGCAGAACAGGCTTCAATCGACGATCAACAATCTGTCGATCACCGATGAAAACCTCTCTGCCGCAAATAGTCGAATTCGAGATACTGATATGGCTGAAGAAGTTTCTGAGATGACCAAAAACAATATCTTAATGCAGTCGGGAATCTCAGTTCTGTCTCAAGCCAACAGCATCGGCAACCATGTTTTGAAACTTCTAGGGAACTAACCTCACTTACATGAGGTTAAGCCTAGAGGAGAGTTAGATTTGTAAAAGTTTTCCTCCCCGAATGATCGGGGAGGAAAGGGGGAGTGGGCCCAAGTTAACAGCGGAAGGCCCGCTCAAGGACAAACAAACCGAGCAAGGACGCTACTCACCCTAAGGATAGGCGTGAGATTTCAAGGAGGATCTTTTTTATGAATGGAGGCTAGTTATGGGTTTACGAATAGCAACAAATACTTCTGCTCTAAATGGGCAGAGGCAGTTATCGATTACAAAAACTAATTTAGATAAAGCCCTTGAGCGATTGTCAAGTGGTAGCCGAATTAATCACGCAGGAGATGATGCAGCCGGCTTGGCGATCTCAGAAAATCTGAGAGCCCAAATTCGAGGTCTGAGACAGGGCAAGAGAAACGCGCAGGATGGGGTATCACTCATTCAAGTTTCAGAAGGCGGTCTCAATGAAATTGGAAATATTCTCATTCGTCTTCGAGAACTAGCGATCCAATCTGCATCTGATACCCTAGGAGACGTGGAGCGTGGGTTCGCCGACCGAGAATTCCAATCTCTCAAGCAAGAAATCGATCGAATCGCGAATGTCACCGAATTCAACGGAACCCCGCTTCTCAACGGAAAAGCCGGCGTTTTCGAAATTCAGGTAGGAACGCACAATAACCCCGTTCTAGACCGAATTGTCTACAACGGGGAGAAGTCGGACGCGTCACTCGACACGCTTCGACTCGGTGGAGAGTCAGTGGCAACCAAACAAGGCTCCCAGCTTTCACTGGCAGCCTTGGATGAAGCCCTCAACCGGGTCAGTAGCATTCGAGCCGACCTCGGTGCTCTCCAAAACCGACTTCAATCGACCATCGACAACGAATCGATCAACGAAGAAAATCTCTCAGCTGCAAATAGCCGTATCAGAGACACAGATATGGCCGAAGAGGTTTCGGAAATGACCAAGAATAACATCCTGATGCAGGCAGGTATCTCAGTTCTCGGTCAAACGAATAGTGGCGCTTCAGTAGCACTTAAACTACTGCAAGGCTAGTGAGGCTGCCTAGGTTTAGCTAGAACGTAAGCTCTGATTTGATCCTTTGGGACTCCTTTCGAATTGAAGTACTCCACTTCAAAAAATTCGAAGGAGTCCCTCCCAGGATTGTTTCAGGTCAGCTACACTTCTAGCTATGAGCACTAAAGCGATTTTGATACTGGGCGGAAGTGGTTTTATCGGGTCACACCTCGCTGCCACACTGAACAAGAAATATAAGGTTTTCGCGACTTATCATTCACACCCTTATTCAGTGCCGGGCACAACCTATCTTCCGTTTAGCATCGACAATAAACTGTGGATCAAGAGAATTCTCCACATTACTCAGCCCGATACGATTATTTATTTAGTAGGTAGTAACAAAAGAGAATGGGTGGAAACTAAGTCACGTCTAGCCGAACATCTCCACTCCGTAGGACCGGGGAATTTAGTAAATCCCTCAGAGCCCACTCAACCTCGATTCATTTATATTTCGACGCCCTACGTCTTCGACGGTGCGAAGGGCAACTACAAAGAGCAGGATATTCTGATGCCCAGCACCATACTGGGCCGAATCAAAATTGCAGGTGAGAATACCGTCAGAAGCAAATTTCTCAACTACGTCATCGTTCGATCGAGCCCTCTATTTGGACGAGGTAGCGGGATCGGAACTACCTTCTTTGATCGCTTAAGAATGAGCTTATCTGCCGGGCGAAATTTTGAAGCAAATCCTAATGAAATTCATTCCTATGGATCAGTTGAAGGACTATCGGAAATGATTCACAGAATTATCGACCTCGGAGTTAGAAATAAAATACTCAATTATGGGGGAATCACGAAAGTCTCACAATTCGAGTTAGCAAGGCGCTTCGCAACCCGATTCAACTTCGATCCATCCTTAATCACGATGAAAAGGCCAGAAGGCATCAATCCATACGAAAAAAGTCCAATTTTGGACTACTCTCTTAATTCGACTCCGGCTGTAGAGCTATTAAAGATCAAGCCCCTTTTGCTCGAGGAGAGCTTTGATTTGATCGATAAGAACCTGATTCCCACGACGTAACCGTCTTTTATCACGGCTAATCCGAGTAAACTCAATAAAATGAAACTTTGCTAACTGTGCTGGATTTACTTTTTCTCCCTGAAAAGTCCAGTAAACATCCCGAAACGGACCAATCTGGGCCAAAATCTCCTGAACCGAGGACGAGGCATTCAATCGTGATCCCTCATCAAAGCCATGGTCCTGCCCATCGACCGCTACCCCCCCTCGATGATGCTGAGTAAACGAAATCTGAATTAACCCGCGAGCTGAATTAGAAAAAATCAGCTTTACCTGATTTCGATAGAGCATGAAGTCGGCTGCGGACTGGGCTACGCTATAAATTTTTACTTCTTGAAATTTAGCTCCGGAGTCTGAATAGGAATTAAAGATTTTTGCAAACTCGGCCGCGGACTCTCTTAACTCTGCGAGAAACTGAACCGCACTCTCCTCGACCAATTGCTGAGGATCGTAAACACTATCCAGTTCAAGTAATTTTTCAGCTTCGGGATGGACTTCGGCCCTCGCCAAATCGTGAAGCCAAGTCTCTCGCAAATTCGTGTCTTCTTGAAATCGACCCATCTCCCCCCGACCTTTCTGCACCCCATGCCGTGAGACTCTTGCTCACAACCTAGAAAATGCCCAGAGTCCGACGAAGTCAATTGGAACCCAGTAAGTTAAAGTGGGCGCCGTTTGTCAGCTTTAGGCTTCCTGGACTGACCAGGCATGCACACCACTGAACAGGTACAGCCCCCTGGGTTATTGACTGTAGGGTCCAAATGTATAATCGTCGGCCCCTGAAGCCTTTTCAGTATACTGCGATTTACATTGAAAAGAAAGCTTTGCACACGCCTCAACATCAGCCTTGGTGTGATGCCTAGCGCCATCCGTAATCCGAAACTAGGTAATCACTAAACCTTTACAGGTCCTAGAGGAGGTGACACAATTAAATCAACTATGGCCGGTAAAAAATTATTAGTCGCGGACGACAGTCTTACGATTCAAAAGGTGATCCGTCTCGCCTTGACGAACGAGGGATATGATATTCATGCGGTATCAGACGGCAATCATGCCCTCCAGCAAATTGCAACTTTTCGACCCGATATTGTCCTGATTGATGTTTCGCTGCCCGGCAAGTCTGCTTTTGAAGTCAAGAGGGAATTTAACCAAACTTCGGATGAAGAAGAAATCAAATTTATTTTAATGTCGAGTGCATTTGAGAGAGTCGATGAAACTCAACTCGAGGAAGTGTCTTTTCACGCAAGACTCACAAAACCTTTCGACCCTGCGCAGCTCAGACAAACCCTCACCGATGCAATCCAAATGTCGTCCACTCACAATCAAGAAAAACAGTTAGGCATGCTCGATTTCCCCCCGTTTCCCCCAGATACGAGCAAATCTACGCACTCACCCGCTGCGCTCGGAGCAGACTTCGACGAGCTACCTCCCCCGCTTCCACCCGAGTTCAATTCCGGAACCGACTCTTTCTCGGGGTTTCAAATTAAGGAAGCCCACGCCGACTCACTGCTACCCCCAATTGAACCCACCGAATTCCCACCCTTACCTTCCGTGCACGAAGACAACGACTCTGACCTTTGGGACGTCGGAATGGACCAAAAGCGGCAAGGTGCTCCACCCAGTGCTCACCTCGACTCCGATATCAAACAGCTTGCCGAGATCACTTTGGCGCCACAATCAGCGCCTGAATTTCCATGGAGTATTCACGAGAATCTTCCGACATTTGATTTTTCGTCTGATGAGGAACTCCTCACACCTACCCTGGAGCCGCAAACGGCCGCAGCCCAAGCGATTGTGAATCCGAAGAATCAGGGTTCAAGCGTTTCACCTCCCCCCGCCCCCACC
>CAINWE010000222.1 GCA_903854365.1 Oligoflexia bacterium | reverse complement strand
TTCTTGACCACCACGCAACCCTGACTGTCATAATTTTTTTTTAATCGCTCCGGCTCGTCTGTCGCATGAAGCATAATGCCTGAACCAGTGCGACCCGCCAAATGATCGAAGGCATTTGGAAAATTCATGTAAAAACTCATGACCCCAAATTTTTTCTGTAGAGAAGGCGGCGTCAGCAAAGAGTTAAATGTATAAATCCCCTCAGGAGTTTTTAGGTCATTCTCCTGCTCTTTATCGCCTTTCACCTGCCCCAAAGTAGCATGATAGGTTTTCACGACTTTATATCGCAAAGGATCGTACTGAACTAAGTGCAAACTATTGGTTTTCTTATCGACCAAAATGGCCGTGGTCGGCTCGTGTGCAGCGAATGCACTGAACGAAAAGCACAACGTCCCCAGTCCAAGAATCCATCTCCAACTCCACATTGAACCCATTGAACTCATTCTAAAAAAACCACCTACCTCTGTCAAGTAAGGACGCGATTTTGAATGGCTGTCGTTCTTCTAAAAGCCCAAACCCTCAGCAGCGCTTCAAACACAATCCGCCGATTCATTTTCGACTTCCCAATTTTTCGATCCTCAAAAATAATCGGGAACTCAACCAAATTAAATCGGTTCACGTAGGCACGATATTTTAACTCGATTTGAAACGAGTAACCATCTGATTTCAACGACTGGAGGTCAACTGCTTTCAAAAGTGAAGCGCGCCAACCGTTGAATCCCCCCGTAAAATCCCGAATAGGAGCACCCAGAATGACGCGAGAGTAAATACTCCCACAACGACTTAAAAGCCTGCGTCCTAACCCCCAATTGAGCGTCCCGCCCCCGGGAACATATCGAGAGCCGATGACACCATCATGGCGCTCGAGAAGCTCGAGCATCTGCGGTAAATATTTTGGATGATGGGAAAAATCTGCATCCATCTCGATCAGAGCATCAAATCCCTTTTCAATTCCCCAGCGGAAGCCGTTCACATAGGCTGTCCCCAACCCCAATTTTCTAGGTCGATGCAAAACGTGAAACCGCGGATTTTTCTCCGCAATCTTGTCAGCCAGCTTTCCTGTTCCATCGGGTGAACCATCATCCACCAGTAAGATCTCCACGTCGGACGGAGTTCCAGATAGGACGGCCTCGGTGATTGGCCCTAGGTTTTCAGCTTCATTATAAGTAGGAATGACTATAAGAGTACGCACTCGTCTAGTCTCTCATTAAAATGGGATGTCGTCTTCTGTAAAAGAAGACTCAGAATGCATTGGACCACTTGATTGAAATCCCCCCGACGGAGAAGCATAAGAGCCCATGCCCCCACTCATCCCGGAGCCCATCATTCCGGACGAAGGTCCAGACGAAGGCGAATCAAAGCCTCCATCCCGTGGCGCAGATCGCTCAGCGCCGCCAGGAGACGCACCCAAAAACTGTACGGTCTGTGCCTGGACTTCTGTCGTATACTTGGTTTGTCCATCCTTGTCTTGCCATTGTCGGGTCTGTAATCGACCCTCAATGTAGACCTGACGACCCTTCGTCAAATACTGATTACAAAGCTCGGCAACCTTGCCCCAAACAACAATTCGATGCCACTCCGTTTTTTCCTGCTTCTGACCGGACTTATCATTCCAGCTCTCGCTCGTGGCTACACTAAAATTAGCAACAGCAGCTCCAGCAGGGGTATACCGAACTTCGGGATTTTGCCCCAGACGACCAACTAAAATCACTTTATTGACGGACATGGGATGACCACTAACGTTTTTAGAATCCTCATGTCAAGCCGAAACCCTTCGGGCGCTTTGGAGACTTCACGGAAACTTGGGATGGCCGACGAATCGAGATCAAATCTCCCCGCATGACACCCGCCCTTTCTCCCGGTCCATGAGCCGACACAGTCCATCGTCCCGCTTCCTCAGGCTCACAGATCAACACTTCAGGGCGAGGGCCGCGCCCCAGAGGATCGCTAATGACGCGCCGCAAATGGGGTGCTGAGACAGGAGCCGGAAACTCAGACGAAGCCACCCAAAGATATGCGTACTTCAACCACTGGCGCTCTGAACCCAATCCTTCAGAAAAGCCCCTGAACCATTTACCAGGAATCTGCACTGGTACAGAGAAATGACACCAATCTCGGCCTTCAGCCATCGGACATGCACCGGCGTGGATACAAGGCCCCCAAATGCGAGCCGGTGAACTCTCGATCAACCCCGAAGTTAGAAACTCATCCCTCAACGAGGACAACACTTGAGCAGGTCGGCGGGCAGCAGGCTCGACCATCAACACTCCCCCCCCCTGAGATCTTCTTAGGATCTCTTCCCAAAACAGGCCCGTTTCTGATTTTGGCGCGGATGACTCGTTCAAAACGTGCCCCATTAAAGTTAAAGCCAATGATTCGGGGAGCCGAGTAGGTGCCTTCCACCAAGGCAAGTCATTTAAAAACAATTTCACCTTGCCGCGAAGCTTAGGAAAGCTGTTGGCCAGTTCCTCGACTAAAAACTGACCATCCTTCATGACGCTCAAATTCGTATCAAACCAGTGCAACTCAACCGGTGGAAGCTCCTCACCCCTCTCCAGCTTCCGACCCAAAAGAACAAGCAAAAGACTCAGGGACGCCGTCCCAGGACCTACGCCCAAATCCGCAATACGAAGCACCCCCTCTTTCTTGGCAAACTGAAGTGCCGCATCAATAGCACGCGGATAAGTCTGATAGAGAGTCAAAAACTTGGCGGCCTGAAGAGGTAAAAAATAAAGCAAATACCCACTTCGATATCTTGGGTGCTGAAAATAAGGCGGCATGCCCTTGGGGCGCTCCTCAGTAAAGAGCTCGGATAACTCTTCGACTCCCTTGGAAAAAAACTTGGCGTCTTCGTTCGTGAAAGGCTTATCTTTCCAGCTTTCTTGAGGGCTGTATGACTTTTTCACCCACTTTGGAATTGCCTCATCAACTAACCAAAGCCATGCTGGAGGAAATAAATTAGGCAATACATTATTCTTTAAACTATTCTGAAGTAAGCTCATATTAATTCCATATTTGTGCCATATTAATTTAAAAACACATAACTAGGGGCTTCGAATGATTGCACCACAAAACCCAAAATCGAACCCAAAAACCCAGCAAGCAGGTCTGACCCTCGAGGAGATCGCGAAATTCAAAACGGTCTGGAACGCAAAACACCAGGCTCACGGTTGGAGCTTCATCTGCCCCGTTTGCCGAATTTCTCGCAAAATTCCACTCCATCCAAAACCTCAACTCAGGCATTATGGCCAAATCCTCATCAGCTCTGCTTTT
>CAINWE010000221.1 GCA_903854365.1 Oligoflexia bacterium | reverse complement strand
GGGTTCAACTCCCACCGTCTCCACCAAGTTGACAACCCCACTCAGGTATTGAGTGGGGTTTTTTATTTCTAACAATAACAATAACTTAGACTTGAGGAGTTTCTTTAGATCACCTCCACTACCCCCTGAAATGACCCAAAATTACCCTTGTTGCAACAATTTGTAGTAATTGACTGTAGTAGTTCGGCCTCAAAAGTCAAAAAGTCTAAATCATGTAGACAGAAATTCGGCTAAATGCTAGGTTTTCGAGCCATGGTAGCCCGAAGCCAGAAGATTATTATGACCAATGAGGCAAGAGTTCTGAAGCAAATGAGGCAAGAACGTAAGCTTTCAATGCGGGATGCAGCCCAACTCGCTGGCATCTCGGTCTCAACGGTTGCCCATGTCGAAAACGGCAGGATGAACGCACCCAAAGGCAAATCACTTGCTCGTTTTTTGAATGCTTATGGCGGCATGAAGGAAAAGAGCTTCTACCAGCGGGTGCGAGAATTTAAGGAAAAGACCACCCCCAGGGATGAACTCATTGCCCTACTTGAGCGAGCAAAGGACGATCAAATCAAGACCGTAATTCAAATCACTCGTGGTCTGATGGTGGGTTCATAGGGCATCTACTCACTCATTTTACTTGTCTTCGCCCGCCCGAAAAAAACCTAATCCCAAGCCGCCCCCACTGCCGATGGTAAACCCATGTCGATACAAAACCTCGATCCCGGACTTGCAGTGCTCGGCATCATCTTCGTCTTTGGATTGATTATGGCGATTGCGCTTCCCTGCTCATCGTGTGGGGCGCTGAATCGTCGCGGTGTGCATCGGTGTCGGAAGTGTGGATGCTATCTTGATTAGCGAGGACTGGAATCGGAATTAACTTTGCCCTCATGCCGACCTTTTGAGAAACTAAAATATTAACTAAGCAGATCTCCGCTTATTCTCGGCCTTATTGAGATCCCATGCATTTTGGAGATTCATCCATAATTCAGGGGATGTATTGAGTGCCGCAGATAAATCGAGGGCGCTCTCTGCAGTGATGCCACGCTTTCCGGTGATCAGTTCGTTGAGCTTTGCAGGAGTCCAACCCAGCTTAATTGCAAAGGCCCGCTGAGACGTCCCCATAGGCTTCAGAAACTCTTCCAGAAGCATCTCGCCTGGATTTCAGCCAACTCCTGCTCGCATTGCCGCGCCAGAGTCCTTCTAGAACTAGTTCAGAATAACCTTAAAGCTGAGCGATTGGAAGCTACGAGCATGAGGGGTATCCACGCTCACACTTCTTACCGTAGTACCTGATTTCACAAGGCGGTTCCGAAGCCGTAGTCTTCTTGGAGTCGTAAGAAGGGTGCCTCCGCGCGCTTATTTTCTTTACGCGCCCCCAATACAGAACAATTTTTGCCTTTCATCTGGACCGGGAGCCACTGCAGTCACAGGCTTGCCCAGCCTAGACTTCTGTCGCTCTTGTACAGTGACTCCTAGCTCCAGGTACCACTGCGGAGGAGTAATCTGCTGAGTCCTCTCATCGAGTTCTCCATGAGCGAAGTACCGGTAAGAATTCCAGAAATAGTACCTGAACTTCTCAAGCTTCACCATGCCTGCGCGGATGGGATTTGCTTCGATATAAAAATGCACTCTCATTTCAGATGCAATCCCGCCAATCAGAGCTGTCCTGGGGCGCTCATTACAGTCTGTGAGCCACGCGAAGTCCACCAAGGCTCGACTGAACGAGGCCGTCACGAGGCGTGATGATGGATGATTGCTACCTGGAGATGCCAAGCGTTTTTGTTTTTGGCACCACGGGCGCCGGCCCTGAGCCTGCTTCTCCATCTCGCTCAACCGTTCGGACAAAACCTTAAACTCACCTTCGCTCATCCCTCGGAGATCAAAGAGCAGGCGCAAAAAAAACCCACTGGCCTTCAATTTCTGCCAATAATCGAGAAATGAGACGGGTCTTTGCTTGAGAGCGACTCGCAAGGACGACGCATTTTACTATTTTAAGGATTGAATCAAAAGCTTCCTGTCCAAGGTCATACTTCAGTACCTTGGGCAACTTGAGCTTAATGCGTTGGTACAGTGGCAAATGATGACGCGACATCTCCTACTCACCCAAAAACGCACCGGCCTAACGAACGCACCGGACGAGAGCCTTATAATCTCTCTCACGATACTGGGAGAAATCGACGGTACTGCCATTTAAGATGAAGGCTTTATAAGGGGCATAAGGATCCACCGACGCCGACCACAAAGCATCCTGTTGATAATGGTCGAAATCATGTAAACCAGGGATGAGGTCAGGGTTAAAACCCTCAACATCCCAGTCATGTCTCGGATAACGCTTCAAGGGGCGTCGATAATCAACCATTTCAGGCTGCCTTGCACCCATCGCTCGGACCAGGGCGAAAAATTCGTCTTGGGTAGGTAATCTCGCACCACCACCCAGGCCAGCGCAGTAGGCGACGGCCTCTCTATGAACCATCCATCGGGGAGCAACGCCGCTTAAAATCAAAGGCCCGTTGGGGCCTGCGAACACGTGCATTTTTCCAAGAGCTGCAAACTCTCGGGTCACTTTCGATGTATAGTGATGACCACCTTGGAGGTCATCCACTGGATACCCATTTTGTCTCACCTGATTCAGTACCATGATATCGCGATTGAGCGGGAGCAATTGATTCGGGAGATGCTGATCTTCTGGCGTAGACATTAAATTAGTCAAACGGCTCGCCTGAGTGTAGGCGCCAAAAGTTGCTGGATCCATAAATTTTGCTAGATGAACTGCCACTCTTTGATTCGCGAACACTTTTTCTTTGAGCGTCAAACTAAGAACCGTGGGGTAACCACCGTGAACGGATCGCATCTGGCCAAACTTATGCCCAAACGCCGGAACGATCTGCGCCGCCAATACTGCCAAACAGAGATATTTATTTGACTGCTCATTTCTAATCAGATCCGAGCTCTGAATGGCTAATAAACAATCAACTGTCAAAAATAAAGACAAATTAATCAATAATTTCAATTTATAAATTAGAGGGCGCGCAGGACCTATTTCAACCAGCGAGAACACTATCAAGAGCTTGGCAAGAGTTGCTGCCATGTTCTTAATCTCGGCGTCAAAGTTTTCGGTTCTTTCAATAGCTTACAAAATAATTTGCAGTTTATAAGATTTATGAATAAAACTATAAAATTGATGCTTATTTTAGAAAGTTAGAATCGGGTCATTTATAAATATAAAGCCCGGCTTGACTTCGCCGGGATTACCCCCAAAAACTGTGAAGTTTGATTGATGAGTCACTCCGCGTTAACATTGCCCTATCAGGGCTGGAATTGATTCGATGTACTTTATTTCTTGCGGCATAAGTTTTCGTTCTCGAGGCTGTTCATTCTTTCCCTGCTCGCTCATTTGAAAGACCTCTCCAATTTAGCAATACTTTTTACAACATGATCGAATACCTCTTTAAAATCTCGCTCTTTTGGAACGGTCGTCGTAGCGGTCGTCCAGCCTCGCTGCAAACTTGTCGTGTTGATGGCCCTGATTGCTTTCGAAAAGCTTTCGGGCATCTCGGTTTCTCTGAACGCGAAGCATTTTTTCAATGCTTCGCCAAGAACTGCGGCATCGGCCTTCAGCAAAAATACTGACAGATCATGAACGTCTTTTGAGCGGGAGTTG
>CAINWE010000220.1 GCA_903854365.1 Oligoflexia bacterium | reverse complement strand
TCTAGGGTGCTCAAAGTGACAGCCGATGTCGACCTCGCTTTTGTTGGAACAAAAGGCGCGTTGAATGGCGCTGAGAGTCAGACGGTGATGAGCGATTCAAAGCTGGGTCAAATTTCCCTTTCAGAGAATCGTGTTCTTCAGGAAATCAATCAAAACGCTGAGGGCGTTGCCTTAGTGAATCATGGCTCTCAGGCGTTGGACCCAGGTCATCACCCGTTGGAGGGTAAAGTGATCATCTTGAGTCCTTCTTCACCTCGCACGAGAAGAGATAGTCAACTTGGTGTGAATGAGTTTTTTCAAAACGGCGCGGGTCAGAGTTACAACGTCATTGTGACCAATCCTACGATGACGGGCATCTCTCATTCGGCGAGTCCGTAGCGCTGGTCATGCCTGTACCTTACAATTTTGGGCCTTGAGGCCGGAGATTTCTACTGAGCCTGAATTCTGTTTGGTTAACAGGACCCCATTTCTTACCGTCTTTGGAAATTGCAATCCGGAGAAGGTATCGCGTGTTGGGTTGAATATGCGCCGCCAATTCATTCCATGCCCCTTTTGATGACGGAGGGTTGAGCGCTATCTCAGAAGAGCCTGGTTTGAGACCAGGATTTTTGAAGACTTTTGCGTAAACCAGCTTATTTCGGAGCATGAGTTGGGCCCAGTCCTTGACGGTTAGGTCAATGTAGTAAGAATCCGGGGCGATCGGAGTATCGAGGCGGAGGTTGACGCTGCCCTGAGAAGTCTCGCTGAGTTGGAGATCGTTCACACGGAGTTCGGGGTCTAGCTCCTCCGGTGTTGGATCTTTCTTGAGGTCTGCTGCTTGTGCAAGTTTGCTGGCAAGGTCTTCGAAGGCAAGAGTGCTCCCTCCATGTTGAGTGACGTTGCCAAAAACTCGGTTGCTCCCGCTCGCATAGTAAGTGACTTCTTGATTCGTGAGCACGGTTCTCACGAGATTGACCATGTTTTTCCCGTAGATCGGGTCGATGAAGGTGCTTGTTAGAGCTTCGGCCTTTTTGACAGGATGGGTAACTGATTTAAGTTGTTTCCATCTGCGCTCCATTTGATCGGCGTGAATGAGGTCAGTGCCGGGAGCCCAATTGAGTTGGAAAAGATTGAGGAAGAAATCAGCGAGTGTCACGGGCGCTCGAGCGAGGCCATAGAGCCAGCGTTGACTTTCGGTTGACCAACTTCCACTCTTCACCCGAAACGCCCGCTCTAACGCGGGCCACATTTGTTGCTCGGGGTAATCAATGAACTGCTGGACTTGGTTGGGATTGATGAGAAGCGAGTAATAGAAATGGGAATTTCCTAGATCGTGTCCTGCAGTGTAGAAGTAAAACGGGTTGAGCGGATCGTGATGAAACGTCCTGAGGTCGCGAATTTCAGGGGTTCTTGAGAACATTTGTGGCTGATTGACGGAGTCTTCCACTTCTAAGATGTAATTGAGAAGAGAGCTCTGATGAGTGTCTGAATCGTCAATTCTACCTTCGATTTGCATGGGGAACCGCGCGCATGCCGCTGGATTTTTTTCGCAGAGATCGAGATCGAGGTTGACTACAAAATTGTGTTGGTATTTTTGGAATTGATTGAAGATCAAGGACCATTCTTTGGAGTTACGAGCTAAAGCCGTGAGGGTCCTCTTCTGACCGCTGGCTGTCGTGAGTGCAGCCTCTGTGTCGGTGACTTGTCCTAGCTCGTCTTGCGTGAATAGAAAGGTGAGTTGCATGTGATTGGAGATGGTGTGAGCCTGGGTGGTGCCCTGATAGTCGTCTATTTTGATGACGCCGGTCTCCGCCAGGGACGTTCTCCAGACTCCTTGAGGGCTCATAGCGAGCTCATCGGAAGGCTTGAGGTTGCCAAGTACGGCGCTTTCGTAGGCGGTTGCACCGGCTTGAGTAGCAAGGTCGTACTGATAAGTGACTTCAAAGGTCTTACTTTGGCTATCGCCTTCACTGAGTTGAAATGGAATAATTTTTAAATAATTCGATAAACTATTGATGACGATGACGTTGTCTAAAATGCCGGGATTGTAATTTCCCCCTGCGTTCAGTGCAGTGCCTAAGTTTCCTGTCTTGGCAATTTTGACTTTTACGGTCGATCCATTCTCTTTTAAAATCGACACTCTGAAGTTGCCTCGACTATAGGCAGAGATAGAGACTCCGGCGCTGATGATCGCAGTCAGGCCAGACGGGTCAATATTCCAACCCGTTCCGAATCCGGATTGAATTGCGCCCTGGCCCTCGTAGGAAATGATTTCGTTTTGGTCCAGTTTTAAAGCCAATGATTTTGTCAAGGGGAGGCGAAATGGCGCTAGAAACAGGTTCCAGATCTTCGCATACCGGGCGTAGGATTCCGGATCTGCCGGTAAGAACGAGGTGACTTTCTGTCCCATTTCATTCATGAACTTGACCCAAATCCCCTGAAGGTGATCGAGTTCGTCTTTGGTGTTGATCAGGGCAGAGTTCATTTGAGCATTTTGCAGGTAATTCTGAAAGTGTTCTCCGCGGGAGATTTCTGCTGCCCGGTCTCCTATGTTGGGGACTGCCCCATATCCGTCGGGGGTGACTTGTCTTAAGTCGCTGACGATCACTCCTAAATTGGTACCGATAAAAAAGTTGAGCCCGTTTGTGAGTCCATTGAGCAGCATCTGGGTGTTGAAGAGTGGGATCCCTCCTTGAACACCGATCTGGTCGACGATGGTCCAACTCCCCGAGGCTGTATGATTGTCATAAATGTCTCTTCCGAAGTTCAAGTTCAGACTGAATTGGGGGGCGTTGACTAGTGTGACCCCTTGATGACTGACCGAGTTAAAAATCGTTTGAGGAATTTGGGACGCTGCCCAATTATCCGCGTGTTCCATGATATTTCTGAAGTTCTCGGCATCGATGAGTTGGTCTAGACTGAGGAGATTTTCAGGGCTTGGCTTTGGGCTGGGGCTGAGACTGGGAAGAGGGCTGGGCGTAGTTTCAGCACGCGCTGTGAGAGGGGAAATCGCGTCTGTGATAGCAAATTGAGCGAAGAAAAGGAGGAACACGGCCCGTCGAGCTGGACGGACCTCCTGTTTGAAGCCCGCAGTATTCTGGAGTGTCGCAACATCGTTAGGTTGAGGCTGACGTAAAGTGGGTATAAACTCCCGATTGGCTGGGAAGAGTGCTCCCAAGAATATTTTCATGATCTGAAGTCCCCCTCCTTGGGACTTTACCAGATCATTCCCCGAGATTTCAGGGTTTTTTGCTAGAGCAGGGTTAAAACCTTCAAGAGTTGGCTTTGCTCTTTTTTACTGAGACCAGTTTCATTGGCAATGATTTTGGCATTGACTTCATCCGTGGCAGCTTGAATCTCTTCATCGCTGCTATCCCGGGAGATTTTCTCCAATCGTGCGATTTCTCGAACCGCATTCACCAATGTGGAGAGTTTCGCGGTATTAGGATCGAGTTGAGCCAAACGATGTTGCTCGATGATTGGATTGATGTATTTGGCCAGCGCATAATAGTGTTTTTCCAAATGGGCTTCATAGTCATCGTAGTGAGCAGATATTTTTTGAAAAGCCTCTTTGGCGCCTGGATTTCTGTCAGTATGTGTCTTACGCATGAGTTCTTTAATTTGCCTTTTGATTTCTTTTGGGGTGGCTTTATCTAAACTCAGTTTTTTTGCATTTTGGACGTTGAGAGGGTGGTCATTAATGAGATTGATGATGCTCTTTCTAGCCTCCTTGATTTGGTTGAAAGAGGCTTCAATCTCTGCATCTCCCACTTGAGCTTGGGCATTGGCTTGTTCCTCATGGTCGTCGTAATCACGGGGGATGTCCTGGCTCTTTTTGGGATTATTGGCTGACTGATGGGCCTTTTTTGGATCGGGCCTTTGACCTTGATTGGAGTTGGAGTTTTGGGAAGAGTGCTCGTAACTTTTGAAGTAATTGTCCCAATAGTCTTCGTTATTGTTATAAAATT
>CAINWE010000219.1 GCA_903854365.1 Oligoflexia bacterium | reverse complement strand
GCCCTTTTCATTGAAAACCTAACTAATCAGTGGATACTGAACGTATGAATCTATCAAAAACGACCACCTATCTTGTAACGGGAGCAGCGGGCTTCATCGGCTCAAGATTCGTGAAGTCGTGCAACGCTAAAGAAATTGCAGTCATTTCAGTCGATGACGAGCCCCTCTTTAACAGTCGTCCGGAACTCCTCGGGATTAACTTCGGGACGATCATCGATCGCGAGGCACTCTGGAATTGGCTAAAACAGGAATCACCCCAAATCAGCGCTATTATTCACTTAGGCGCGATCACGGATACTCGTGAAACAGACCTAGCGAAACTCAATCACTCCAATGTCTTCTATTCTCAAAAGCTCTGGACCTACTCGGCAACCCATCAAATTCCCTTAGTCTATGCCAGTAGTGCTGCCACTTATGGAGACGGCAGTTACGGCTATAACGACGACGAACAGCTGATCTCACAGCTCGCCCCGCTCAACGCCTACGGCGACTCAAAACAAAAATTTGACTGCTGGGTTTTGGATCAAGAAAAGCACGGAAACAGCCCGAAAATCTGGTCAGGTTACAAGTTCTTTAACGTGTATGGCTATGGCGAAGGCCACAAGGGCTTTATGTCGAGTGTCGTTCTCCACGCATATGACCAAATTCAAACTACCGGGAAGGTCACCCTCTTTAAAAGTCACCGAGAGGGCATCCCCGACGGACATCAAAAACGCGACTTCATATCGGTAGACGATGTCGTCGCAGCCCTCCACTTTGCGTTAAAAAAACCGATTTACCGCGGAATCTACAACCTTGGAACGGGCAGGGCTCGCACATTCCTCGACCTTGCGCGATCCGTTTTTGCGGCCCTCAATCGCCCTGAGAGGATAGAATTTATAGATACACCGGTCATTTTGCGAGAGAAGTACCAATATTTTACAGAAGCTCGTATGGAGCGCTTCATCTCCCAAGGTTTTTCCACTCCGCTCCGTAGCATAGAAGAAGGAGTCCGGGAATACATCGACCAGCTCAATCTGAAAACGCCCGATAGGCGTTAGCGCTCGGCGAAACTCTCGAGAGGCTCGACACCAATCCAAGAAAACCCCTTCAAGATCCCTTGCACCAGCGGAATCCGAGTCCTCGGCACAAATACGACTCGAATCTCCTCTGCATGGGCGCCATGAAGCAAGGCAATTTCCCCCGAAACATCTGAGCCCACATCTTTATGATCAGGACCGCGCGCCGAGCGAATCCCATAGAGCACTGGAAAGGAGTCAGAGACCAGATGCTTCTCAAAGTCACTGAGATGAACCCACTCACGGATTCGTAACCCAGTCACTTCTCTCTGGTTTCTCGACTGTGAATTTTCCCGGCCCGAACGTTCCAGACACACCTCTAGCTCCTTGAGCAAGCCGCGAGCACTCTCTAAACTCCATGGAGCTGCCTTGGCATAAATGAGAGACTTCTGCACCTGACCTACCCAGACGGTAGAGAGGGCATTGCGATTGACTCCGGAACGACCAAAAACAATCTCCCCACAGTAGGCTATCCGACCGCTGGCCTCTAATTCACCCAGAGGAATGAGGTGTCCCTGCTGCTTGCCGTAATCGGTAAACGCAAGAAGCGAAGCCGAAGAAGAACCATGCACCAGCTGACTACCTCTCAACTGAGCTCGCGCCAAGTCAGGCATAACCTCTAAAACCTCATAGAGAATTTGCTCCGCCTCAAGCGGCTGAATTATTTTACCACGAATGGGCAGTGAATCAAATTCATCCAGTATCGCATCTCCCTCGCAAAACAAAGGCTTCACAGCCTCCCACTCGGCAGGGGTCCAAGCAACAGAGACGTCGGCCAGGCCAACATTCAAAGGATTGAGAAGTCTCTGCCCAGATGCCGCCGCGAGAGCTTTCAGATTTGCCTCTCCAATCGAATCTCTCCAAGTCACCCACTCCTGAATTGCGCTGCTCCAACTCCGCCCGCATCCGCTCAGCAGCGGCGATTCAAAGTCCCATGGCAGCGATCCGATTCTGTATCGCCCTGTTGAATCCACAAAACTGACGAACAATTGGTGGTCACCTAAACTATGAAAAAAATAAGACCCCACGGGCTTACCATGAAGCATCTTGAAATCCTCAAAAGCCGCCTCGCAAAAAGGGGAGCGGTCTTCTTTTAAAAAAGAATGGTGCCTGAGAATCTCTAAAAACTTTCGATTACCCTCCTCTGCTCCAGCTGAAGCGACTAAGATCAACGAAAGCGCGAACCCAAATAAATACATTTTCATAATGTAACAAATATAACCCCTGCCCCAGAAAGTCAAATCAGAGGAAACAAGTTTACCTTTCTCCGTTCTTCCAGCAAGAATCTTTCGATCCCATTGACAGCCGGCACAAACCTTTGTATTGATGGGGTTCTTCTTGTGGTGGCCATAGCTCAGTTGGTAGAGCACCGGATTGTGATTCCGGGTGTCGCGGGTTCAAGCCCCGTTGGTCACCCCAAATTTTCATCAATGCTAAAAGTTTCCGCCGAAATCACAGAAGATGTGGTTTCGGCGGAAAAATCATCCCTCAAAACAAACTTCAGTTCCCGCATCCCCTCTGAATCAGACCTCCTAACCAGAATCGCCTCAAAGAGTTCTCTATAGGCATTCTTGAGTGCCGTAGCGTCGTTTTCCGCGATGATATCCAATGTCTTCCGCGCCTTTTCACCAAGTTCCTTCCAGTTGAAGGATTGCTCCGTAATCTCCCTTTTCTTTTCCTGAATTAGTTCCAGACCATTTTGCTTGGTTACGATCTTATGCCGCAGTTCCAAGAACTTAGTTTTGAACTCCGCACGGAACTGCTCGGCTTCGTTATCGGAAGCCCCCTTTGTCAGAAACGTAAGGTTCTGATTGAGTTCCTTGAATTCAGACTGAAGCAAGGCAAGTTCATTTTTGATCCGCTCAACCTCGTGT
>CAINWE010000218.1 GCA_903854365.1 Oligoflexia bacterium | reverse complement strand
GCTCCTTACCGGGTTCTCTTTTTTCATGACGGCCGAATACGCGCGACTTCGCTTTCCAAGGCTCAATGCCTTTGCAATCCGAGTCATGGGCCCCATCATGAGAAAGAACGAAGTCAATCGAGTGAGTGGAACTCCCTTTTATGTAGGGTCCGTACTTCTCTCCATCGCTATTTTTCCAAAGCCGATCGCTATTCTGTCTATCTTGTTTTTAGCGGTAGGTGATCCGATGTCTTCCATCTTCGGAATTACCTGGGGAGATAAGGGGATGCGTTTCTCAAACGGAAAGTCACTGATTGGAACGGCCGCAGGAATGGGCGTTTGTGCATTGATTACTTTTTTCTATCTTTTACTCACCGGAGTTCCGGTTCTTTCTTCCATGTTAATCGCGCTTGCGGGCGGACTTGCGGGAGGTGGTGCTGAAATGATTCCACTCGATATTGACGATAATTTTTCGATCCCCCTGGTGAGCGGATTAGCACTCTGGGTGGCTTTTTTGATCTTCGGAGTCTGAATGGACTTACTTAAGCAAACGTCATTGATCTTGGGGCTTGCGAGCCTATCGCTCGGAGGATGGTCGCTTTTTCGTGATTGGCGAAACAAGGTATCCATTCTGTTTTCGTTTCTCTGTTTGATTGTTTCAGTATGGGCTTTGAGTTTCGTTTCGCATGCAACGATTTTGGGGAGGCTCTCCTATGACATCCATTTGTTTTGCAATGTGATGCTCTCTCCAGTCGTGATTCTTTTGATCTCAAAAATTCTCAGTCAAAAAGAAAACCCCCTGAGTAAGGTTCTCTTCTGGGTATCGCTCGCCGGAGCCGTCGTTCTGAATAGTATGATTTTGTTCTCTTTAGGCGACGGTGAAGTCTTTAGGAAAATTGTTGAGTTTTGGCCCACGCTCATTTTTATTGAATATGTTCATGTCATGAT
Source organism: Oligoflexia bacterium (assembly GCA_903854365.1). Taxonomy (GTDB): domain Bacteria; phylum Bdellovibrionota; class UBA1018; order UBA1018; family UBA1018; genus CAINWE01. The sequence goes on along the minus strand of CAINWE010000218.1, from coordinate 774 downwards.
TCGCGATTATGGAACGGGTGTTGGAATGGAGTCTGAAACCGTAAAGCCGTCTCAAAAAGTAATCATCTATCTCGGCCTTGGACTTGCGCTTACATTTTGTACTTTTGATCATATTCCTTCTATGGGTTATACACTCCCAGCACTCGGGAACGTACTCGTTACGATTTACCTCGCTGCAACGATTCAGATCGTAAATCCCCAAAGGCTTTTAGGCGTGGAATCACTCGTGTCTCGGCTTTTTGCAGTCGTCATTCTCTCTTTGGTGATCACAGGGTTTTTTGCATTGATGTACAGCTACATTAGCCAAACCTTTTCTTTGTTTTTGCTCAATTCGTTTTTGATCTCTTTTGCGGTGCTTGCCCTATGGAGTCCATTGGTGACTTTTTTTAGGTTTCTGGCCCGGCGGACTTTTCGGTCCCAGTCGGATGAGAATGAGGCTCTGATCGATGGTTTTAAACTAGCAATGACTACCGCCACCCATGAAGTTCAATTAAGAACGGTGACTCAAGATTTCTTTAAGTCTGCGATGAACGCTGCAGACACTCAAGTGATCATCGATATGAGCGGCATCCGAGTTCCGCTTGCAGTTTCAAAATATTTAGAGGATTTAGAATCACGCGGATTAACCCCCATTCTTCATCGGGAAATCCTTCAAAAAGAGCGAGAGCTCGTTTTGACCCATGAGCAAAAGCGAGATTTAGACCTTCTCCTTCAGTTCTTGAATGTTTATCGATGCAATGTAATCTTTCCTGCTTTTCAGCAAAAGAAAATTAT
>CAINWE010000217.1 GCA_903854365.1 Oligoflexia bacterium | reverse complement strand
GCTAAACGCTTGCTCCTGAGCTCAATCGGGTACACGCCCACCATGAAGCGAGAAGAACCGAAGAACGTAAATTTTGGAACTTTAGCGTTGAAGAACCGAAGAACCAAAAAAATTAAGCCACGTAAAATCAAAGACCCCTCGAACTCATTTAAGAATCCGAGGGGTCTTTGATTTAATGGCTCAGGAGGAGGGAGCAGGTAACCCACCCTCTAATCTCCTGACTTGGAGAAGGAATTCCATAATATCAATAACTTGGGATTAGACCCCCGATACTGATCGATTCCAAACGAGCCTGTTGTAACCTGTGAGCGTTAGCAAAGTGTTAGCACTTCGGTATTCAGATATATGGTGACTGAACATATGTTTTAAGTTAAGATTAAGAGGTGAGTGCAACTCGGATCACCCTCGATGAGAAATTTGCCATCAATAGCCGTTTCAGGGTTGTCCTGTATGCACTCGAGGTTCCCGTAAGTAAGAAATTCCCAAATGGGATCAAAGGTAAGTTTGTCTTGATCGACGTAGAGGGGAATTTGCCGAGGCTTCTTGTGGATAACACGAGCCCTTTGGGTTCCATATGCATACGGCGCTGCCAGAAGATAAAGATGTTCGTGTGGAGCTTCCTGTAACCGATCACAATGCGGCTCTGGCACTGTTTTATGAGGAAGTGGAAAGGATTTTGAAGAATGACCAAGGATAAGTCGCTCTATATCCGTTTTGAAAAGTGGGACGATTTTAAAGCTCGCACCCAAGTAGCTTTAAAAGCTCGTAACCCCAGCATTGGAGAAAAGAACACAATCTTGTTCAACTCTGTCGTGGACTATCAGAAATTCATGACTGAGCAGAAGATTGCTATCCTCGCAACCATCATCAGCCAGAAACCCACTTCGATTTATCAGCTTGCCCAAGTCTTGGATCGGGATTTCGGGAATGTTCAACGTGACTGTACCGCGTTAGAGGCGATGGGATTTATCACGCTGGAAGAAAGTGGTGACACCAAGGGCTCTAAGGCCCCTAAGCTTGCCTTCAGTTACCGCCGGATTGTGATTGAGATGCCGAAGGTCACCTACTCTCATGAACTGGGCGAGGCGGCATAGGCATTAGCAGAAAACTCACAACTAGGTGGTATCAATGAGTTCAATAGTCAAATTGGCGGCCAGTGCACAACCTGGAGAGAAGAAACATATATTATTTGCCGGGGCAGGGGTATCAAAAGACGCAGGATATCCTATTGCATGGGATTTGATGCGAAAAACAGCCGGACTTCTTTACCCCGCTGATTACAAAGAAAAAAGTCCACCAAAGGACGTCGATCAGTGGTTTCTCAGCAGCCCTTGTGCTCAAATGCAATACGCTGACCTCATCGAAAACCTTTATCCACATTATCTTGAATAACAAAACTTTCTAAAATCTTATTTAACTAAGAGATAAGAATACGACTATGACTACGACTAGTAGTTACAAAGAATCAGTTCATGTGGTGACCTCCAAAGAAACCAGGAGGAGATGGTCCCCGTCCGAAAAAAGGGCCATAATTCTCGAGAGTTCCGAGGCTGGCCAAAGCATTTCGGATGTGGCCCGGAAATATGGTATCAGCCCTGCTCAACTTTTCTATTGGAGACGGATCATGGAGAACGGCGCACTGACTGCGGTAGGAGTCAATGAGGACGTGGTTCCAGCGAGCGAAGCAAAACAATTGAAGGCCCAAATTAGACACCTTGAGTGACTTCTTGGACAAAAGACAGTTCAGATTGAAATCCTGAAGGAGGCCGTCACGCTTGCCCGCGAAAAAAAACTCATCTCGCGCGCACCATTGCTAGGAGTGGAAGATTTCGAGTGAAGACAATCGCCGATGCTTTGGAAGTTTCCCGATCAAATTTAGTGGCTCAAAGGGAGGAAAGACTTCGCAGATACACGAAGAACGACGACAGTTGGATACTAGATATGATTCTGGGTCTAATTGGAAACAAAGCAAGTTATGGGTACCGGAGGGTAACTGCGCTTTTAAGTAAATCGCTAATTTCGATAGAAAAACCAGTGGTAAATCACAAAAGGATTTACAGAATTATGAAAGCCAATAATCGCATTTTGCAGAGACATACTGGAAAATCCACCGGGACTCATGACGGAAAGATAGTC
>CAINWE010000216.1 GCA_903854365.1 Oligoflexia bacterium | reverse complement strand
GTGTATCCATGTCTTTGCTTGCTGTTTTTGATTCATCGCTGTGGAGGAGGTGGGCCAGCATCGGGTGTGCTCTCGCTCTATTTGTGATTCAAATTGAGTTGAATCGAGTCGTTCGACTGAACGATCCTCCGGTGTCGGAATCAGTTGCTGGGGTTTTCCTCAGGCCCGATGCGGGCTTGGCACGGGCGCTGAGTTTTGGTCAGTTGCCAGCTCTGATTGACGGGACTTGGTTGCGAGCGATGTCTCAAGACTCGTGGGTTGCGACCAAAGATCGAGCCGGGCGATCTCAGATGGATTACGATCTGGATTTGATGACGGATTTGGATCCGGCGCTTTTTCAAGCCTACGTGGCGGGAGCGCAGTTTTTAACCGTCGTGCGAGACGAATCCGCAGCCGCCAAGAATTTGCTTTCGAAAGGCTCCCGGTTTGTTCGAGATCAGCTCCCTGCCCTCGGTCGAGAGTTTCGGGGTCGCTATTGGAGCCGAACCTGGGAGCTTTGGATGACTTTGGGCTATGTTGAGTTATTTGACTTCGATAATCTGCCACAAGCGGCTCTGGCGTTCGAAGCTGCTTCGAAGGAGACCGAAGCCCCTGCTTTTTTAGTTCACTTGGGCGAGAGTGTGAAGACTTTGGGGGGGCAGTACCAAGTCGGAATCCGGCTCCTGGGCTTTATGATCTCGAGTGCTGGCGCTCAGCAAAATCATAAAAAAGTGGCCGAACTGGAACGTAAGAAGTCCTACCTGGAAGTGGATTATTTTCTCTACCGATTAGATCAAGATTATACCGACTATTTAAAGCGGATTTCGGTCTTGGGGAGTACTTTCGAAAGGAATCAGAGAGGTTGGCAGGCGTTTTTGACCAAGACAGGGCGGAGCGGTCAAGACCCTTGGGGCGGGCGCATTTCGCTGGGACCAGACGGAAGGGTGGTCTCGACGACACCTCATGAGACTGTTTTTAAACTTCTGCGAAGTGGTGGAGCCTTGTAACACTCAGCTCGAGTTCACTTTTCAAATGAACCCAACTGTTCTTGCTCATGCAGTTCGCCCTTCCTTAGTTTGGACTTCCCAGCTGACTTAGGGTTTCGTAAGCTGGGATCTACATGGAAAAGGCACTCGAAATTCAAAAAGTGAGTCAGGTGTTTCGGACGGGATTTTGGATGCGGCCGGTGGCAGCCTTAACGGAGGTCGATTTTTCGGTTCCGGTGGGGTCGGTGTTTGGTTTCCTGGGAGCGAATGGAGCTGGGAAGACGACGCTGATTCACCTGATCACCGGATTGCGTAAGCCGACGTCAGGCCGGGTTCTCGTGTTTGGGAGGGATGCTGCCTCGCTCGAGGCGCGAAGTCAGGTGGGGTACTTGCCTGAGCGTCCGTATTTTCAAGAGCATCTGACGGGTGAGGGATTGCTCAGGTACTATGGGGCGCTTTCTGCCTTAGAGTGGGGCAAGGCGAGCGAGCGGGGGGAGCGGATTTCGGAAGTTCTGGCCGCAGTGGGGTTGGAGCGAGCCCGTAAGACTGAGTTGAGGCGTTATTCCAAAGGGATGTTGCAGCGCATTGGGATTGCTCAGGCGCTCTTGCATCGGCCCCCGCTGTTGATTCTCGATGAGCCGATGAGTGGGTTAGATCCTTTGGGTCGTAAGGAAATGAGAGATCTCATCGGTCAGTTGGCTGCGAGTGGGCGGACGATTTTTATGACTTCGCATGTGATTGCAGACGTCGAAGCGATCTGCGATCGGGTGGCTTTGATTCAGGGGGGGCGGTTGATGGAGAGCGGCCCGCTGAGTCAGTTCACGACCCGCGGTGATGTGCAAACGACGCTGGAAGCCCTGTTTCAGAGGGAGGGTCAAGGTGGGAGGTGAGATGAAATTTCCTGGAACCATCCGAGTGGTCGGGGCGATTGCGAGGGTTTCGTTTCTCGAAGTCGTTCGAGACCGAGTCCTTTATAATGTCCTGGTCTTTACTTTTCTCTTATTTGCGGTCGGTATTTTGGCCTCTCGCCTCGCGGTGGTGATGAGTTCAGAGCGGGTAATTCTTGATTTTGGGTTGAGTGCACTCCGCCTTTCCGAGCTTGCTGTGGGTATTTTTGTCGGGTCTTCGCTTTTGATTCGAGAGGTGGAGAGAAGGACGATTCATGTTGCCTTGAGTCATCCCATCACTCGAACCCAATTTGTTTTTGGGAAGTACGGGGGGCTACTAGGGCTCTTGATTTTAAACTGGGTTTTATCGACGGGGGCGTATTTTCTGCTCCTGATTTTATTCAGTGATGGAAAGTTTCAGTACTCGCCGACTTTAGGCTGGGCGGTGGCTTTTGTTGGATTGGAAGGCTTATTGATGGGGAGCTTGGCTGTGTTTTTTTCGAGTTTTACTACGACCTCTCTCTCCGTGATTTTTTGCTTCGGGCTTTATTTGCTCGGTACGAATATTTCTCAGATGCGTCTTTTGGCGGAGCAGTCGGCAGGATCGCTGCAGGGCATGGGCCTGGATTTTTTGGCGAGAGTCTTGCCGAATTTCGAGCATTTTAATTTGGGACTTAAGGTGACCTACCAGATTTCTGTACCCGGGGCTTTTTTAGCCTACGGGAGTGCCTATGGGGTGGTCTTAATTCTGTTTTTCTTAGGGATGGCTGGGGTTTTACTCGGCTTCAAGGAAATTTGATATGATTTCTCTCGTCGAAAGTGCGTCGCCTGGGGTTGTGCATCTGTGGAGTGCTCTGCTCGGCCTCGTCGTTGGGAGTTTTTTGAATGTGGTGGTCGTGCGACTGCCTCGAGGTCAGTCGATTGTGACTCCACGCAGTACGTGTCCTCAGTGTCAGCGCCCGATTGCTTGGTACGACAACGTGCCGGTTTTGAGTTTTTTGCTCTTGAGGGGGAAGTGCCGTCATTGTCAGCAGACGATTTCGGCGAGGTATCCCGTGATCGAATGCCTCACGGCGCTCCTGTTTGTGGCGGTAGAGTTGAAGCAGGGAGTTTCGAGTGCTCTCTTTTTGAGGCACTGGCCGTTGGTTTCGATTTTGGTGGCCGTGACCTTTATTGATCTCGAACATCGAATTATCCCTGACCCGCTCAGTTTGGGGGGGGCCG
>CAINWE010000215.1 GCA_903854365.1 Oligoflexia bacterium | reverse complement strand
CGAATTTTATTGTTAATTTAGGTGGAGCTAAGGCTTCGGATGTGCTGGCCTTGATTCGCTTGGCTCAGTCTCGGGCTGCTGTAGAATTGGGGATTGAGTTAGAAGAGGAAGTGATTTTTGTTGGAGATGAGTAAAGTCAATTGAGCGGCGTTATCAGTTTAGGATGATGGGCTCTTGAATTGCCGTTTTTGCCTTGGATGCAGTTAGGCATGTCTGGTAGTCATCTCAACCATGTTCAATCTGATTGCTCTTTGGTGCGCGCGGTATCGATTTCTGCAACCTTTTGTCAGGAAAGTTTTACCTTCGACCGCGAATTTCAAAGTCATCAACGAAGTGAGAATTGAAATTCCGCTGCAGGATGTGACTGGCCCGGGTTACTATTTGAATCGTGGCGGGCCACAAGCGTTTTATCATTACGAAGAAACCGAAAAATTAGAGGTGATTCGGGCTTTGCCGCTATCCGGTGTATTTCTGGATCTTGGCGCTAATATTGGTCTTTTTTCGATCTATGTCGCAAAAATGATGCCTCGGGTGAGGTGTTTCGCTTTTGAGCCGAGCCCTGAACTAGCCCAATGCATTCGCAAGACGGCATTAAAGAGCCCCTTTCCCCAAATTACAGTGATAGAGAGCTGCCTGTCTGATCAAGAAGGGCGGGTGGATTTGTTCCTTCATTCCAGGAGCTCGGGTGGAAATTCAATCATACCTGCTAATATTTCATCTGTTGAGACGAGTCGGTCGATTCAGGTTCGGGCTGAACGTCTTGACTCTTGGGTAAAGCGGAACGCGCTGGATCGATTAGACGTCATCAAAATGGACGTTCAGGGTGCAGAGGATCTCGTACTGCTCGGCGCGCAAGAGGTTTTATCGAAGTTTAAGCCTACTTTATTAATAGAAATTGATCATCGGGGTTTGATCACTCAAGAAGCGAAATGGCTGGGGCTTTTTCGATTACCTGCTTTCGCCGGTTATTCGGCTAGGATAGCGGGTGACGAGCATCAATATCAATTGATGGAGTTGCCTCAAGTCGCAAAACGTCAAGCCGGCTTGGATGGCTATCTGAATTGGGTTTTTGAGCACAGAGGGTCTGAGATTCGCACTGATTAGCGGGAAGCTCGCGGTATTCGGTCCGTGATCCTGATATTATTCAGCATCGTACGGTTCTATCTCAATCCATTCGTCATTGAGATCAGCTGCCTTGACCAAGGCGGACTTGAGGGCCTGAGCTGTTCCGACCACTGTGATGGCTAGATTCTCGGGTCGAATAAAGTTTCGAAGCGCATCATTGACCTCATTGGGCTGCAGTAAGGCAATTTTTTCTGCGTGAGATCTCATAAAACCTGGGGGAAGATGAAGGGTTTTCTCTAAGAGCGTGTTTTCGACGCGTTTTGCGGGGGTGTTATACATAAATCCAGAACTATTGATGAGGCTCTGTTTGGCAAAGTGAATCAGCTCGTGAGAGATGCCGTGCTGCTGGATGTCCTTCAGTAAGGTGAGGGTATACTCGAGCGCTTTTTGGGTGTCTTTAGCTGCTGGAAAGAGATGAACTACCCACGATCGGGGTTGCAAGCCAAATCGAAAGGCACTATTCGCGCCATAGCTCCAACCGCGCTTCACGCGAATCTCCCTCATGAGGATCGATGAAAAAGAATGTCCGCCGAGAGCGTAGTTTCCCAGGTAAAGCTTAAAATAGTTTGGATCAGTCATGCGGATACCGATCTGACCTAGGTTAATCTGGGTTTGAGTTCTGTCGGGTTTGTCAATGATCAGAAGTCTCCGATGATTGCCAGGATGAGGGGCTTCTACTCCTTGAGTGCGATTGGAATGACTTTGCGTAGATCTCAGTCGGGTAAGTTCTTGCCCGAGCGACTCTGCCCATTGAGTGATTGTCTGTTGAGTCGAGTCGCCTGAGCCGACTACGAGGAGTAGCGGCTCTCGGATGAGCTCTTGATAGTGGCGGACTACTTCCTCCTTGGAGAGTCTCCTGATATCTGAAATTCTACCCAAAACCGGATTGCCGTAGGGATGATCTTGAAACAGGAATCTCGTAAATGCGCGAGTCCCTAACTGGCTGTCATGCCCAAGCTCCTCCTGCAAAACCGATATGATTTCGGCTCTGAGTTTCTCGACCTCGTTCACTGGGAAGCTCGGCTCGGTAATAATTTCGTTTAAAATCTTCAGATAATCACTGAGCTGAGAGGAGAGAACTGAGCCTCGGAGAATGATAGATTCTGCGCGAGTCTCAAAGTTCAGTTTGGCGCCCATATAATCGAGCTCCCGCTCGAGTTCTCGTTTGGAGTGGTGCTGGGTTCCGCGCATAAGCATTTCACCCATGAAATTGGTCAGGCCACTTCGGTCCTTCGGGTCCATGATGCTGCCCGTTTTAAATGCGATATGGATATTGACGATGGGTAAGCTAGGATCCTGCTCAAACACT
>CAINWE010000214.1 GCA_903854365.1 Oligoflexia bacterium | reverse complement strand
GAGGGGTTTCGAAGTCGTCTCAGGGAGGGCTAAGCGTTGGAAGATCTAGTTTTAGGATTAAAACCCCTTTTGCTTGAGGATGTCTTTCGTGTCGCGATCGAGGGTCAACAGGTTCAACTTTCTTCTGCAGCTGTTTCTAGAATTCAGTTGGCCCATGATTTCTTGTTATCTCGAGTCAAAACAGACGAAACTTATTACGGAGTTAATACTGGTTTTGGTTTATTAGCTCACGTCAAAATTCCAGCCACGGACGTTGAGACGTTACAATATCGCCTGCTACGTTCGCATGCATGCGGTTTGGGAGCTCCCCTGGGGGACGCACCAGTACGTGCTATGCTTTTCTTGAGAGCAGCAAATTTAGCGCTTGGACACTCAGGTGTCAGTTTACAACTGGTAGAGCAAATCTTATTATTATTGAACCGTGGCGTAGTGCCTGTAGTGCCAGAGCAGGGCTCGGTGGGGGCCAGTGGTGACTTGGCGCCCTTAGCTCATCTGGCCTTGCCACTCATAGGAGAAGGGCGAGCTCGTTTCAAAGGTCAGGACATGAGTGCGGCTCAAGCCCTGAAACTGGCCGGAATCCAGCCGATTCGGCTTGGGCCTAAAGAAGGTCTGGCTTTGATTAATGGAACTCAGCTCATGGCTGCTCTGGGGACGCTGAATCTCCTAGAGGCAGAGCATCTCTGTCGGTTGGCTGATCTCGCGGGTGCCATGTCGCTGGAAGCACTTCGGGGTACCTCGACTGCATTTGATCCATTGATACATCAGGTGCGACCTCATCCTGGTCAGCTGAAGGTCGCGGCGACTTTGAGGAATTGGATCGCACCTGAGGGGAAAAAAAGTGACATTGCGCTGAGTCATCACAATTGTAATCGTGTGCAAGATCCTTATAGCTTGCGCTGTATGCCTCAGGTACACGGTGCGACTCGAGATGTGCTCGATTTTGTGAGGCAGGTTTTGGAGCGAGAGATTAATTCAGTCACTGATAATCCGTTGGTGTTTCCTAAAGAAGAAAAAATTCTCAGCGGCGGGAATTTTCACGGTCAGATTCTTGCTGTTGCGATGGATGCCTTGTCGATTGGAGTTGCTGAGTTGGCGAGTATTTCTGAACAACGAATCGAAAAGTTGATCAATCCGGCGACTTCGGGTTTACCTGCTTTTTTGACTGAGCAGGGCGGATTGAATAGTGGTTTCATGATTGTGCAGGTGACAGCAGCGAGCTTGGTTTCTGAGAATAAAACGCTCTGCCATCCTGCAAGCGTGGATTCGATTCCGACGAGTGCTGATAAAGAAGATCATGTGAGTATGGGCGCGTGGGCGACTCGTAAGGCTGGTCTTGTGCTTCATAATACCAAGCGAGTGCTTTCACTTGAATTTCTTGCCGCAGCACAAGGGATTGACCTTTTGAGGCCACTGCGAAGTTCAGATAGGATTGAAAAAATCCATGGAATTATTCGAAAAAAGATCGACCGCTTGAATGAAGATCGAGTGCTCTTCGAAGATTTTGGCGCCATGTTGGAGGTGATGAATTCTCAGGAGCTACAGCAATTGCTACAAGAGGGTGTCTAAATGACTTTCGAGGCCTTGGTGCATGCGAGTGAGGTCATCACGGGCCGTGGCGTTCGCCTCAAAGATGGAAAGAGGATTACGGACGAGGATTTAGGTAGGATACCTGATGGGGCGATTGTTTATAGTCGGCACTCCGTAGCTGGTCAATCTGTGCCAAAGAAAGTGGAGTGGGTTGGGCCCACGGAAGAGTTGCCGAAGAAGTGGAGCGAGGTCCCGAAAACTGACCTAAAGAGGAAACGGGCAATCGTCCCAGGTTTGATCGATTGCCATACTCACTTGGTCTTTGCAGGAGACCGGTCCGCGGAGTTCGCTGCGCGGTGTGGAGGAGCGTCCTATGAGGAGATTGCACAAAAAGGGGGGGGTATATTAACTACGGTAAAGGCAACGCGAGCAGCTTCAGAGGCTCGCTTGATTCGGCTTGCATCCGCAAGATTGCGTGAGGTTTATCGCCGTGGAGTCAGAACTGTAGAGCTCAAGACGGGGTATGGGTTAACGGCGGAGTCTGAGATCAAGACTCTCAGAGTCATTCAAGCTCTTCGGAGGAAATTTCCGAAAATGACATTGAAGGCCACCTATTTAGGTGCCCATGCAGTTCCATCGGGAGTCGATCGAAGCGAGTACATTCGAAAAATTGTTGAAGAGACTTTACCTGCAATTGGTCGTCAAAACCTCGCAGACACCTGTGACGTTTTTGTCGACGAAGGGTACTTTACTCGCGATGAGGGGAGAGCCATTCTTTTGGCAGCGCAGCGCCATGGCTTGCCTGCCAAGATTCATGCTGATGAAATGACGAATACGGAGGCTGCTACTCTGGCTGTTGAGTTGGGAGCTTTATCTGCCGATCACTTGTTAAAAATATCAGATTCTGGAATTCAGAGTTTATCTCGTTCATCTACCGTGGCTGTCTTATTGCCAGGCACCGCATTTTATTTGAAAGCGCATCAGGCACCGGCAAGGAAACTTTTAGATGCAGGCGTCAGGGTAGCGCTGGCTACGGATTTCAACCCAGGTACCTTTATGTGTTCCTCTTTACCGGTCGTGATGACCTTGGCCGCGCTTTATTTAGGAATGACGTGTCCTGAGATTTTTGCAGCCGTGACCTATAACGGAGCTAAGGCCCTTGGGCTGGAAGCCCATAAAGGCACCTTGGAGCCCGGGTCGGATGCTGACTTTTGGGTCCTACCCTTTCGCAAATTTGAGGAGTCTTATTATCGATTTGCCTGGTAGGGGTCTACCGCAGGCGATAGCGGGTCTCCGCGGGGCATCCGGTAGGGCAGGCTGCAGACACACTTTGCGTGTAAAAGGTCCACAAGCCTGCGAGAGACTTTCTAATGCTTGAGTTGAACGAAGTGACTAAAGCTAAGGCAAGCGTAATCATGATTAAGTATTCAACAATTGCCTGCCCATCGACGCTTTGGCGGCTTTTACTAGCCTTCAGCATGGATCTAATTATATAATGGGAGAATTATTTATGACAGCATTACCAGAACAAAATTATAAGGCGAGTTTAAAAAACTTCTTGATACCACTGGGCGTGATTTTGGCCTTTGTGTGGTTGGGTTTGCTTGGGTTGAAAGCTCGATTTAATAATTCAACTGCTGAGAGGGCGAAAACTAGCGAAGTCAGAGTGGGGAGTGTGTTGCCACTTTTTTCGTTTGCCACTGCAGGGGATGGTCGCAGCGTGTCAATTTCGGAGTTTTCGTCGAAGGTTGTCGTGCTCAATTTCTGGGCGACCTGGTGCGAGGCTTGTATGGAGGAGTTACCGTCGCTGATTCAGTTAAGAAAGCGCTTTCAGGGAGCTGGTTTAGAAGTGATTGGAGTGAACTTAGATGAAAACCCTGATCGCTCTATTGAAAAGACCAAGCAGCAGTATAAAATAGAATTCCCTCTGGTTAAGGATGTGGATGGGAAGCTGGCTGATTTGTTCGATGTTCATGCCATTCCTGTAACCTTAGTATTCGATAAAAATAGAAAAGTTCTTTTGATCAAGGAAGGTGGACAAGATTGGTTCTCAAAAGAAATAGTCGGACGCGTGCAGCAATGGCTAAGTCCCTAAGTTATTCCCTACCGGCAAGCTTTCAGACGGTATTGTCTCCATTGGCTTTGCCGGTTTTTATGACGAACCAGAATAAATACCGGGTCGGTTTTTATTTGGCGCTCGCGGCTACAGTTCTCTACATGGGTTCCAATCACTTTCACCTATTTTCTCCTCGTCAGTTGCCGCTCTGGTGGATTGATGAAGCTGTTCCCTTTGTTCCGAGTAGTGTGTGGATTTATATCAGCGAGTATATTTTTTTTCCTGTAGTTTACTTTACTTGTAAAGATTTGGTGAATCTGAATAAATATTTTTATTCCTTTCTGTTTCTACAGACTATCAGTGTTTTTATTTTTATTGTTTGGCCTACAATCTACCCTAGGGAGCTATTTCCCCTGACGGACCAAATGAACGCAGCAACTTATTTCATTTTTAATTCGTTGCGCACTGCAGATACGGCAGCAAATTGCTGTCCGAGTTTACACGTAAGTAGCGTCTATCTTTCGTCTTTTATTTTCTTAGATGATCAAAAGGACAAGTTTCCATTTTTCTTTCTGTGGGGAACTTTGATTGCTGCGTCTACCATGACGACTAAACAACATTACATGGTCGATGTGATTACTGGGTTTTTGATGGCGATAGGGACTTATTGGATTTTTCATCATCAAATTTCGTATCGGGTTATGGGTTCTGGGCGGGTACGTAGATCAAAAAAATCTCGTCCTGTGTGACCCGATATTGTTTCAGTTTAAGCTTGAGGATGTGTTTTGGTAAAAACCCTGCTCCGTCAACGAGCGACGGAGCAAGTGCGCCGCCGATGAGTTGAGGAGTGAGCGTAACGTGGTATTCTTGGATGAGGCGGGCCTGAGTAAAGTCCCACATCACTCCACCGCCACCTTCAATGAGTAGGTTTTTTGTGCCTTGGCTATCGAACCATTGGGCAATTTGAATTGCCGCGGATCTTTTTGGCGCGGGTGGGCGGAGGATAATTAATTCTGAACTTTTCTCAAATCTCTTCAGCCGATTCACAGGAGTCTTGGGGTGGACAAAAAGGACTCGCTTGAGGTTCGGCTCTTGAAAAAAGGGCCATCGAGGGGAAATACCTTCGAGCTGAGAGCTTAAAATTGCGTTAATCGGCTGCTTTTTTGTGCCGAAAACTAAGTTGGGTTTCTTAAAGCTCCTGAGAGTTGAGGCGCCGATTAAGATGGAGTCCGCCTGCTTTCTCAGACGTTGCATCTCCTTGTGGTCTTCTTGGGTTCCTAAAAGAACGAGTTTTTTACTTCGTGTAGCAATTTTTCCATCCAGACTGATTGCAAGGTTGGAGAAGATGCGCATTCCGATTTAGCCTGGGGGTGGAGAGGTTTTAGTTTTGGGGAGGAATAGAGTTGCAATAAAGAAAATTTCCTTACTCTCTTTGCGTGTGCTTTTTGGTCTGAGGACCTCTACCCTACCGAATCGGCCTCTGAGGGTGTTTCTAAAGCCGTCGAATTCTTCGCTGTGAAAGAGCTTGCACACAAAAGTGCCCTTGGGTTTTAAAAATTGACTCGCCTTGCTAAGGGCTAGCTCACAGAGTTCGAGGGAGCGAGTTTGGTCTGTAATGCGAACGCCCGTTGTCTTTGGAGCCATGTCTGACAGGACGACGTCGACCGGTAGGCGAATGCCGTTTGCTTGAATGGTTTCCTCGAGATTGAGATCCCTGAGGTCTGCGCAAATGAAGGCAGCGTTTGATAAAGTCAGTTGAATGGGTTGAAGATCGATTCCAAGAATGCGACCTTGCCTTCCTACTTGATTGGATACGTACTGGGACCAAGATCCTGGTGCGGCTCCTAGGTCGAGAACCTGATAGCCTGGCTTAAGAATCTTGAACCGCTCGTCAATTTCCTGCAATTTGAAGATCGACCGAGCGGCGTAGTTCTCTGTTTTTGCCTTCTTAAAATAGTAGTCCTTTGGATTAAAAGCCATGTGTTACTGCCGCAATTCTAGTCTAAACAATCGTTACTTTTCGCAAAAGATCCATGTCTTGGAGAGCTTTACCAGAGCCTCTGACCACGCAAGTGAGAGGATCCTCTGCAAGCGCAACGGGGAGGCCCGTTTTTTCTTTGATTAAGATGTCTAAGTTCGCGAGGAGTGCTCCTCCCCCGGCTAAAATGATCCCGTTGTCGACAATGTCGGCAGCCAGTTCCGGTGGAGTTCTTTCAAGCGCTGTCTTGATGGTGTCTACTACAGCGGATACGGGTTCGGCAAGAGCATCTCGAATTTCCTCTGAGTTCACCTCAATGGTCTTAGGAGCTCCGCTGATGAGGTCCCGCCCCTTGACCTCGTAGGTTTTTTCTTCTTCAAACGGGTAAGCGCAGCCGATCGAGAGTTTGATCTGCTCAGCCGTGCGCTCTCCGATTAAAAGCGAGTATTTTCGCTTAATGTAATTGACGATTGCGTCATCAAACTTGTCTCCAGCGACGCGCACGGACTTCGAGTAGACAATCCCGCCTAGCGAAATGACGGCTACTTCTGTCGTTCCACCGCCGATGTCGACGATCATGTTCCCACTGGGTTCTCGGATCGGTAGCCCGGCCCCGAGGGCGGCAGCCATAGGCTCCTCGATGAGGTAAACTTCGCGCGCGCCAGCGGATTGAGCAGACTCTTTCACGGCGCGCTTTTCTACTTGGGTGATGCCAAATGGAATGCAAATAATAATTCTAGGGCGAATGAAGGTTCTTCGCTCGCTTGATTTGTGGATGAAGTATTTCAGCATCGATTGGGTGACTTCAAAGTCTGCAATCACGCCGTCCTTCAAGGGGCGAATCGCCTGGATTGATCCAGGGGTTCGGCCGAGCATGTCCTTTGCTTCTTTACCCACTGCGAGCACCCGGGTCTGGCCGCGTGAGTTGCGATGAATCGCTACGACCGATGGCTCATTGATGATGATGCCTCGATCTCGCGCGAAGACGAGTGTGTTAGCGGTCCCTAAGTCGATCGCAAGATCGTTTGCGAAAAAATCTAACATTTTTTTAAGCATGAATCTTTCTCACCACTTGTAATGT
>CAINWE010000213.1 GCA_903854365.1 Oligoflexia bacterium | reverse complement strand
GTTTAAACATCGTTTTGACGGGTAAGTCCGAAAAATTTACGACTCGTATCAACATGCAGTCGCAACACTTTTATAGTTCTTCTGATATTCGCTCGGGCAGCAATGCGAACTATGGTCCGAACGGGCAAAGCGGCCAATTGGGAACATTTCGATTTTTGGAAGCCTACGGAGAGTATCGTTTTAATAAATTGCTGAACGTCAGAGCGGGTAACTTTTTGTCGCCGTTCGGACTTTATAACCAAATTCGATACTTGACACCCCTCTTTGCCACGGTCGTTCTTCCGTTCCTCTATGAGGCTCCGGAGAATTACTTCGACGTGTCGATGTATCCTTCGAATGCAGCCTTGATGGTTTATGGTCAAGCTTATCCGATGCGGGAATTAGGCCTCAGTTATAACGTCTATGTTTCTCCGGGTCAAAGAGATCTCAATAACGCAAATCCTTTTGACTACGGTGTGGGTTGGGAAGTTTCTCCTAGCAAAGGGGTAGGATCTCGATTCACTGCGACTGTTCTCGGTAAATATAAATTCGGTATCAGTCAGTTTACGATGGTGGGCTATACCCCTCGCCAGTTGTGGACCTTAGGAGCAGATTTCGATCTGTATTTGCCTGGCGATTTTCACGCTCAGGGCGAATATGCTCAGGTGGGATCTGGCCTGTGGAATCCTCAGAAAATCACCTACAACGGCCGTTTGATGTATGAGAAGTATAAAGAGTCTTGGACACCTTATTTGATTTACGACTTCTTCCAAGATAATAACGATTTCCTCTACTACGCAGGTCAGAACCGATTTGGGATTGGTCAGGCGTTTGTCTTCAATAACTTTGTGACCATCAAAACTGAGTATCATTATCACCTCTGGGCTACGCTCCCAGTCGTGACGGCAGCCAGTGGTGGAAGTGCTAGCGGTAGCGGGGGAGGAATGTTGGGTGAAATGGCAAGAAATGCGAGTAGTATCGTTTCTATGACCAGCTCACCGAACTCCAAGGTTCAACATATGGGCAAGATCTCGTTCATTTTCTTGCTCTAATTGCGAAGGGGATAATTAAAATGATGACGATCAAAATAAAACACTATGTCCTGACGCTAGGGTTGATCTTCTCGGTAACTTCACCTGCGATGGCAGCAATAAAGTATGTTCAGTTCTTAGAAGGCAAGTTCGCTGAGGTGCCTCAAGCGGGGGTTCAAGGAACTTGTAAGAAGAACTTTGTTTATCGCGACGCGAACAAGGGCGAAACTGAAGGGTATCTGACTCAAGAGATCGTTAAAGCTTCGTTGACCGGTAATACCGTCGACGACTTTGATCTCCTCAAAGATAAGATGAAGGGAGCTCCTGGAATCTGCTCTTGGGTAACCGAAGAGGAATTTCCCAAGCTCTAATCCGTAATGAGTCGTCTGAGTTGGCCTAGGGGGAGTGCGGAATCACTGCTCCTAGGCTGACGCGGCGATGGCACCGTCGTCGTCGTATTGTTCCAGTGTGTAGTCCTGGTCTGTTTCATCGATCGAGAAGTCGCCTTCTGTCGCTTCGTTCTTAGCTGCAACTCCTTTTGAACCAATCAAAGCTTCGACAGTCAGTGTATAGGTCGTGATGTCTTGCGCCTTAGTGGATAAGCCTCCCGAAGAATCGAGAACTTCGTTTGAGATTGCAGCATTTTCTTTAATAATTTTATCCAACTGAAACATCGCAGATGAAATTCCGGCGATCCCCGCATTTTGTTCGCGGGTTGCTCGAGAAATGTCATTGACCATCGTGCTCACATTGGTGGCGTTAGTGACAATTTGATCGAGGACGCTTAATGTCATTTTGGCAATCTCACTTCCGGTCTCGATCCTCTTTTGGGCTGTGTCCATGAGTGTAGCCATGCGTGACTTGGTTTCTTCGCTGATGTTTTTTACTTTCTTGATCCCTTCTGCCAGATCGG
>CAINWE010000212.1 GCA_903854365.1 Oligoflexia bacterium | reverse complement strand
GTCCTGCCTGAACTGCTCTGTAGACTGCCGCCTTCGTAATACTCCCGGAATAGATCCCATGAAATACCGGTGACACGTCTTACAGAGATATTTGGGCACCTTCAGGTCTAGCCAGACGAGCTTATTGCCCCAAATCCCATGCTTTAACTTTCGCCGAACCCGAGTTTTGATTCTTAAACTGCTCCCGCTGCACCGAGGGCAGTTTAACCCCACAGGCCTCTCAACGACTCCTCGAATGACGACATTGGCGGTTGCTTCAAATGTATTGACGTTGGCCCCAAAAAATGGAGCATTTGAATCTTCCTAACAAGCCGCGCATAAGAGCGGCGGAGAGTAGGAAGCAGTATGCGTAAGACTAGGTTTTCGGACGAGCAGATCGCGAACGTTTTGGCCGAGGCTCGGGCCGGCGTATCGACCCAGGAATTGTGCCGGAAGCACTCGATCAGTGCCCACACGTTTTATGCCTGGAGAAAAAAGTTTGGCGAGATGCAGAGCTCGGAAGTGAGGCGTCTGAAGGATCTCGAACAGATGGTCGCTCGTCTCGAGAGGATCGTCGCGAGACAAGCAGTAGAGCTTCAGGCCTCCCAGGAGATCATCCGGGGAAAATGGTAAGCCCGAAGGCCAAGCGCCACGCTCTCGAAGTAATCCGAGACAAGTTCAAGCTCAGCGCACGCCAAGCGTGCCGGATCTTGGGGCTGAGACAATCGACCTATCACTACAAGCCCAAGCGGGTTCGAGGCGATGCCGAACTGAGAGACAAAATTCTCGAGGTCGTCACCAAGAAGCAGCGTTGGGGCCGGCCGATGGTCACCTGGATGCTTCGGGAGCGCATGGGTCTCACGGACAACCATAAGCGGATAGGCCGCGTTTATCGGGAACTAGGCCTGCAAATGCATAAACGTCGTAAATCACGGAAGATCACGCGCCCCCGGATGCTACTTGAGGCGCCGACCTCGCCTAATCGGCTATGGGCGATGGATTTTGTTCAGGACAGCTTCGCATCGGGCAGGCGCTTTCGCGTGCTGACGGTAAAGGACCTCTACACACACGAAGCGCTTTGCTTATAAGTAGACGTATCGATCACTGGAGAACGCGTCGCGGAGGCGCTGGATCTGCTCAAGGCGAAGCGTGGGCTGGCATCTGCGATTGTCTGCGACAACGGCAGCGAATATGTCTCCAAAGCAATGGATCAGTGGGCGTATCGAAACAAGGTCGAGCTGAAGTTTATTCAGCCTGGTAAGCCAATGCAGAACGGGTTCATCGAGAGTTTCAACGGCCGGTTTCGACACGAGTGCTTGAACCAGCACTGGTTCGAAAGCTTGGATCAAGCCCGAAAGATCATCGAGGATTGGCGGATCGAGTACAACACTGATCGGCCAAACAAGGCTCTGGAAAGAAAGACTCCAGAGCAATTTGCAAAAGAACAGGGGCTGCTGCTATACGGCTGAAGCCCTTAACAATGAGGATTCCGGTGCTCCAATTCGTGGGCCAACGTCAAAGGGGTTGCGCTCGCGCTGAAAAACTGACCCGCTAGGCCGGGCGTTGACCCGACTTGGATAGTTATAAAAATACCCCCCAAAAAGACTGTTCCGTGTACTTGGTGCACTCCTTGATTCATGAATAAACAGGTTTGATTCGCGATAAATGTTATTATCGTGAATGAAGCCCAGAGGGTATGGAGTAACTATTCAAATCGGGTCATCACACAGCCGGCCAACCCCCTTTTTAGGTAGGTCCAGTCGCTTTAATAGGCTTCGAATTGATAGGCGAGTTGTGCGAAACTCAGGCCAATCCGCCTCAAGCGGCCACAGCTTCTTGCTGTGGCATAAGATTCCGAAACTCCCCCAGGAGTTGCTTGAGTATTCCCACTCCAAAATAAGGGAGTACATCAACGATCTTGTTGGGACTGCAGAGCAAATCGTTCGGGAGAATCGACTCCTTCAAACGGAGGTCAATCGACTGAACGAGCTAGTGGAAATCTATAAAAGGCGGTTACTGCAAAACGGGTGACTCAAAGTAAGGAACTCAAAAAATTACCTCAAGAAGTCGTGGAGATTTTGGCTCAATTACGAATGGATCTGGAATCCGACGGACCAACGCCAAAGGGGTGGAAAGTGAAACATGTAAAAGGCAGGCCGAATACGCTCACGGCGCGACTTAAAAGAGAGTATCGAGCATTGTATGAAGTGATTAGCCCATCGATAATTATTGTTTCAGTCGCTCACAGAAGAGAGGCCTACTGATGTCACCGAAAAAGCTTACTAACGTTCTTTTTAAAAGACACCCAGAAGTTCACGAGCTATCGGCAAAGCACCTTAAACTAGTGAGGATTTTGATTGAAGAAGCTGCAGTGATTGCC
>CAINWE010000211.1 GCA_903854365.1 Oligoflexia bacterium | reverse complement strand
GGGCCAATTCAACTCAGTCCTCGAATCCATTGAAGCTCTTGAATAACTCCCTCAACGACTGACTGAGGTCTTAATTCGACTGGAAGCACACTCCAGGTGTAAGTTTCGAGTTCCCAATGAGACGTAATCTTTTGATTCTGAGCAATTCTCAGCAGCTTCAATAAATGCTCCTGCGTCGATTGCAAAGGCCCGAAACGATTCTGGTAAACCGGCACATGATAATGCACTCGAAAGCGTCCAGTAGGGGGACTCTGTTCCCAGACCGAAAGAGCCTCGTTCAAATCGAAATACTCAGAACGATGGTTTTCGGAGTCGATTCCTACTACTTGGTGAACATAGCGATCGTCAGCAAAAGGTCGCATGAGATCGACCGCAGAGGCACCCGACTCCACTCGTCCCTTGATGCACTCAAACGCCAGCGCAGAACTCAATTGCACCTTTCCAATCTTCACCCCAGCCGCCTGGTAGACGTTCAAAACTTCCTCCGGCTCCTGAAAAAGAACCGCTGCATGACAAGTGTCGTAGCACACACGAATTTTATCGAGAACGACCTCTTGAGCCATCAAAGAGCTCATCTCCCATCGCCCCCTGAGCGCAGGAATGGCGATCGGCATGAGGAAATCCTGAAAATAGTGCACGACATCCTGGGCCGTCTCTAGAAAACAAAATGGCTCCGGCTCGAGAGCGAGATGCACCCTACAACCGCTTTTGCACTCGATGTCGTGCAGGGTCTCAATCATTCTGGAGAGAAAATACGACGCCCGTTCGATTTGCTTGGAATCGCGAAAGCTCCAACGATCCCCCAAGGGCAGAGTGGAAAT
Source organism: Oligoflexia bacterium (assembly GCA_903854365.1). Taxonomy (GTDB): domain Bacteria; phylum Bdellovibrionota; class UBA1018; order UBA1018; family UBA1018; genus CAINWE01. Next base: position 8,141 of record CAINWE010000211.1, on the reverse strand, counting down.
ACTGAAATCCGTGATTTGAGAACCCAGCGCAGAATAGATCCCTTGAGCGACTTGAATGAGTTGATGGGTATAGTGAAGTCGAGCGGGGTCACTCCAGTTCGGAAAATATACCGCAGACTTGACGCGAGAACCTTGAAAGTCTCCGTAAGGAAAACCATTGATTGATGAAATCTTGAAGCGCTTTCCTCTACAAAGATTTATAAAAATTTCAAACTGTTCTGACTCCAATAAGTCAGATACGGCCCGCTTCCCAATCCACAAGCCCGTCTCTACGCCGGGGACTTCAGCAAAAATGCGACTCGACTCAATGGTCAGATGACGTAGAACCGAAGTCCAGGACCCGCCCGCGAAACTATTGGTGCAATAACTTAACAAAACTTGATCAGAAGGCACGTTCATCGAACGTCTTCAGGGATCTTAAAATGAGCCGACTGCTCGAAAAACATCGCCGGAGTTTTGAGCGTAGGACCTTCGATTTCCGAAGGTTCATACCCCCTCAATCGCATTTCAAGCATTAACCTGGGAACCGATAAAGGATCGCTCTGTCCCCAATCTCCTCCCGAATTGACCATCAAGCGATCTGATCCGAAGCATTCAAGGATATCCACAGCCCTAGGAATGCTGCATTTCGAAAACGGATAGAGAGTCATGCCTGCATAGTAACCTCGATCGAGCACCATCGAAACCGTGTGTTCCTCCACATGGTCGATCAAGACCCTGTGGGGCTCCGCCTGAGATTCACGCAAAACATCCAGAACCCAACGAGTTCCCTTGAGTTTATCCTCGAGGTGCGGTGTATGAACCATAATCAGTTGATGGTGTGCGAGAGCGAGTTCCACCTGCTCTTGAAAAATCTGAAGTTCATTCTTAGAGATCTTATTTAGACCAATCTCCCCCACCCCCAGGACAGATTCTCGACCCAAAAAATCCGGGAGAAAACCGATGACCTCACGTGCAAATGCCAAATCCTCGGCCTCCTTAGGGTTTAAGCCCAACCAGGTCCAATGCCTAATTCCAAACTGCCTCGCTCGTCGTGGCTCAAACTCAGTCAGTTGACGAAAATAATCATAGAATCCCTCTGGGGTCCGTCGATCAAATCCAGGCCAAAATGCCGGCTCTGAAATCGCGACACAGCCGGCAACCGCCATTTTTTCGTAGTCTTCTGTCGTTCGTGAAACCATGTGAATATGAGAATCAATAAATGCCATACGATGTACCTGCCTCAGCAACAAGAATTTTCAGGTGCTCCAAAAGCACCCTGAGATTTTTCTGCCACATCCAAAATTAAGATCGATTGATCGCTCAGAATTTGCTGAACTCGATTCACTCGCCCCCGACCGCCCTCAGTGAGCTGCAGAAGCGCCTTTTGAAGAGCCGCAACTCGGAAATCTACTTTCTGATTCTCCGGCTGAAATCGATCAACCCGATCAAAAAAAGCCGCCAGATCCAGCAGCCTAGATCGATTTTCGATGAAATCCTTTTTAATTAATTGCTCTGCACTCAGTTTACGCATGCCTTAGCCTCCACCAAATGACTGCCTGCAATTAACATTCCTAAATTAATTTTTATATTTAACAAATTAAAGAAACACTTCTCTGATCCGGCCGTATTGAGACCTAACTCTAACAAAAATAAAAAAAATGAGGTCCTCTATGGCGAAACGGTCTGAACTGAGAGTCCGGTATCATTTTCTATCTCAATCCTTGCCCCTGCTTCTATTTTCCTGCTTGGGAAATCTCATTCATCCAGCTTCAGAAGCCAGCACTGCAGACTCAACTCTTCAAATTTCCAATGTTCGGGTATCTAAAGTCGGTACTACTAGCGCTAGCGTGAACTGGAACACGAATCTCTCGAGTAATACTTGGATTTACTACGGAACGAGTACCCAATATGGCCTTGCGGCATCCCTGAACACGGCCTCAGTCAGCTCCCATCAAATCAATCTCTCCAAACTCACTCCGAATACACCCTATCATTTTAAAGTAAAATCCGTCACAGCAGCAGGGGCAATGGCAATGTCTGAAGATCATACATTTGTAACCCTTTCGAGTCCCTCTCCCAGCCCATCTCCAAGCCCGCTCCCCGTCCCAACTCCGTCTGGCTCGCCTGGGTTACCGACACCCGTCCCGACTAAGTTAGGCACATCCTCCACAGACTGGAGTGTGGTATACAATGGCTATGGGAAGGTAACCTTCGACCCCACTCAAGGAATCATCATGCAGCCTGAGACCACCACCTCGTCGAGCATCACTCACGCGGCTCTGATCCTATCCAACGCCTATCTTCAAACTCCGATCCAAAACTTTGAAATCTCTGTCATCGTAGCAACCGATCAACAGCTCAGAACGCCCAACCCTAATCCCTGGGAGGTCTTTTGGCTCTTTTTCAATTATACATCGGACTCAACTACCTCGGACGGACACAAAAAGACCAACTACTTTGTTTTCAAACCAAACGGAATTGAACTTGGAACCGCCTTCGATGAAATTGGGCAAAACTATTTAGTTACAGAGACCTATCCAGCCAATTCGATCGGAACACTCTCTACGATTACGGTCCGGAAGCTCGGCCAACAACTCTGGGTTTGGATCAACGGCAATCTCGTGATTCAATACCAAGGCAGCCTTTTCCCTCAAGCTCTCTATGATCTGCCTGGCACGTTCGGTCTCTACACCGAAGACGCTCGGGTCCACATTTACTCTGCTGCGGTCACGCCTCTCTAAGGGAACATATCCAGCACAACGATTTGAATTATCCGTAAGAGCGAGCAGCATAAAAGTCCTTGCCAAGCGAGTATAGCTTTTGCACTCAGCGTCATCTCAAACTCGCGGGATCTAGGAAGTTTCTAGATCCCGCACTTTTAGACTGACGGAGAACTCATGGTACCAAAATTTGGACTACAAATGCTGGGTGTGGCCTTTTTAATCTCTCTTATCGGAGTAACTGATACGACTGGGGCAGAATTGCCTTCAGGATTTATAGAAACTCAAATTACTGATCGACTGATCGATCCTACCCGAATCCGGTTCTCACCGGACGGAAGGATATTTGTACTCGAACAATCTGGAACGATTCGAGTGATCAAAAATGGAGTACTCAGCGAACGACCTTTTCTCTCGCTCAAAGTCGACTATCGAGGGGAACACGGCCTCTTGGGATTAGCATTTGATCCCGAATTCGAAAAAAATGGTTACGTCTATATCTACCACTCTACTCTAAACCCAATGATTCATAATAGAATCAGTAGATTTGATACCAAAGGAGATGAAGCAATACCAGAGAGTGAAAAAATCTTAATAGACTTTGATCCAACCCTTAAGTCAATCTTTCATAGCGCAGGTGATCTGCATTTTCACTCGGACGGCACACTCTACGTTGGGGTAGGCGACAACGCAAATCACAAGAACGCCCAACTTTTGACGAATCCCTTTGGCAAGATTCTGCGGTTCAATCGCGATGGAAGCATCCCGCAAGACAATCCCCTTTACAACCAAACTACTGGTCTAGAAAAAGCGATCTGGGCCTACGGCTTTCGAAATCCATTTTCATTTCATTTTCAAGACGAGACGGATCGTATGTATATTAACGATGTAGGAGCCGATAGTTGGGAGGAAATTAATGAGGGACAAGCAGGTGGAAATTATGGGTGGGCTGTCGCCGAAGGACCGAGCTCAGACCCCAGATTCATAGCGCCCATCTACACTTATAGTCATGGACCCATCACTAGCGAAGAACAGGGCTGCGCAATTACCGGTGGGACTTTTTATCCTCTCAATCCAAGAAGCCCTGCGACCGCATTCCCAAAAGTGCAACGCGGCCTCTACTTTTTTATCGACTATTGCAATGCTTGGCTCAGGACCCTAAATCCTAAGGACCACACAGTCGCTTCCTTCGGAAAAAGCCTCGCTCCAAATCCTGTCAGTCTCGAAATTGGCCCCGACGGAAAACTCTATTATTTGAGTCGATGGACTCACGCTCTCTACTCAATCGAGTACCGCCCCAATTAGCGAGTGCTCATCTGATTAATCCAATCTCCGACCAAATCCACAGCCTCCTGATCGGTGATCGAAGTGCCGATCAGGGGCATGTGTTGAGTCGTGGATCGGCTCATCCTCAACCAAAGCACACTTCCCTCCTTATCTCCCGGCTTGATGATCACAGGGTCATCCAAATTCAGATCCCCCAAATTCGGATCAGTATTCACAGTTTGAGTGTCTGCAAGAGATGTCTTAAATCGTAAATCTATTGAACCGCGTACCGCTGAGCCCGGCTGGTGGCAATGAGCACAGTTCACCGCCAAATAGGACCGAACGCGCTGCTCTCGACTCGCTTGAGGATCATGCAAATTGACATATTGTTTCAACTGGTCTGCAGGAGGAATCGGCTTCGAAAATAGGCCCTTCTCAGCCCAGGAATCAATCAAGTTGTGAGTCACTGACCCGTCGGTAAAACGATGATTCAGCTGTTCTGTTCTCAGGCCCAAAACTCCCCCGGACCAAGTATTATGGCACTGGAGGCACATGGATCTACTCGGATAGATCCACTTTTGTTTTTGCTGGCCATGAAGTGGCGCACCTTTCGCGAGCGCGACATCGGCAGTTGCACCCTCCCGCAGCAAAATAGCATCGCTTTGATCTTCCTTCCATCGATAACTATAGCCTAACCACTGCCCAGACTCATCAATTCTACTGATCCGGGTCTCTACACGTATGGGCTTTACTCCGGGCGCATCAAACTCAAAGTGCTTAATAAAGACGCTCTGCTTCGGAAAGAGCCACGGGTCTTCTGGTTCAAAATGAATCGTCTGCCTGGGTGGAACGATCACCCAACGTTTCTTATCCGCTCCATCCGACCAAAGGGGACTATTCACCGAATACGGCATAACGTCCTCACAAGGCTTCAAGGTCTTTAAATCCTGGAAAACACCTACTTCCGAAAGCAGCTCAGGTGGGTTCAAATTCGCCGATACCCACAACCGATCACAATCCGAAGCGTAAGTAAAAGGCGTACTCATGCATAAGGTCAAAACGACACTCCACACGATTCGAATCAGCATTTAAAGAGACTCCTCCAAGACCTTCATAATCCTCGTCGCAGCTGCACCGTCGCCATACGGATTTTGAGCAGAAGTAGTCAATCCCTGGGCGAGAGCGCACTGAGTTGCATCGATAATTCGGCCCGGATCGGTTCCCACAAGCTGGGCGAAACCTGCTTGCACTCCCTCTGGTCTTTCAGTCTGATCGCGCAAAACAAGGATCGGGCGTCGGAGCGTCGGCGCCTCCTCCTGCACTCCACCTGAGTCAGTCAAAATTACTTCCGCTCTCTGCAAAAGTGCAATGAAAGCAACATAAGGGAGGGGGTCACAAAGCAGGACCCGATCGCAGCTCCCTAATTTTTGAACTACTGCCCGCCTCACCTGTGGATTGGGATGCACAGGATAGATCACCCTGAGGTGAGGTACGCTGGCGACCAATCCGAGGACTCCAGCGCAAATTCCGTCCAGACCGGGACCGAAGCTTTCCCGGCGATGAGCCGTAACGACAACAAACTTACCCAGACTCGCAAATTTCGCAACTTCTGGTGGCACTTCACACAATGCGGTGAGCGGGCGATCCTGAATTCTGCCCAAAACCCAGTTCAAAGCATCGATCGATGTATTCCCTACTACATAAATTAAGCCCTGAGGAATCGCCTCACTCTCTAATGCCATTGCAGCTTGCAGGGTGGGAGCAAAATGAAAATTTGCTAGCCGTCCGATCAGTTGACGATTGCCCTCTTCCGGAAACGGAGCCGTGAGATCATAAGTTCGAAGCCCGGCCTCAACGTGAGCAACCGGAATCTGATGACAAAAGCCCCAATACGCTCCTAACCAAGCTGTGACAGTATCTCCCTGAACCATCAGCAAATCTGACTTCTTTATCTTTTGACCGTGAAGATTAAATCCTCGCAAGATCCGCTCACTCAACTCTGTCAGAGTTTGATCCGCCGTCATCACATCCAAATCCACGTCGGTTTTCACGTTAAACAAACTCAAGAGCGGGGTAATCAATTCCCGATGCTGCCCAGTAGTCACCACCTGAACCTCGTGTCCTCTCGCTCGAGCCTCATGGACAACAGGCGCTAATTTCACAACTTCAGGTCGAGTACCGAGGATGATAGAAATGTTAGACATATTTGAGCCCCCTTCTTGCAGAGCGCTTTCCCACCCAGCGAGCTAGCGTCACAAGACGAGGCAACGCAGGCTGCAAGTTGCTTTCCAAAAGCCGGGAGGGGCCTCTGACTGATGGTTAATTTGAACGCAATCCTAAGCTCAACCCAGAAACGCTATGCGTCCTTAATTCTTGGGATTGGACTGAACCTGGCAAATGTCCTGGAAGCAACGGGGTTTGCATCGGAGACTCCGAATGCACCCGATCAACTTCTCGCCACCTCAAGACTGACTCCTGAAAATCGCAGAACGACTCTCCTCTATAATGAAACGACCTATCTGCCCCAGCTCGATAACGTAGTGAATGAAGGTAAGATCATCCACCAATTTGACGCGTGGCCCTCCCTCAGACCCTACCTAGGCCTCGCAATCGGTCAAGACCTCAAATCCGATTCCTCGCTGATTTATAATGATAACCACGTCAGCCCGCTCAGTGGCATCCGATATTCCCCGAGAGATCTCCCCTGGGGAGCCTACCTAGAATTTCGCCAGAACTTGAGGGTCATTCGGCCACCCACGTTTAAGGAATTTTCGGAAGGCGACCTTCGGCTGGGGGCATACCTCTATCAAATGTTCTATCTGACACCACCCAAAAGCATTCCATTTCTGTTTCAAGAACTTTATGCAGAGCTGTTGTACTCCTCTGCTCTAAAAAACAATCTCTTCTTACAGGGATGGCTTAAGCAAGGCGTGCGAGCGAAACTTCACCGCATCCTTGATCTCGACGGCTATTTTGAATTTGCTGGTACCCTAGACCGAACTGGCAATCCTGACTTCAACTTAGCCTGCATCGATCTCGGCGTCCGAGTCAATATTCGACTCGATTCGCTCCTCACCCAAATTGTCATTAAGGAGCCCATCGCCTGGCTAGCCGCGCCTCCCGATCTCGCATTTCCGTGGAGCAGCCAGATTATCATTTCCGGAGAATTTTAGATGGAGCTCAAATCACTCGCAATCGGGCTAGACTCAACGCTCACGTTATCTATAATTCCGCTATCGATTTTATTTTTTCTATTTGGCTTAGATGATTTATTAATCTCATGTGTCATTTGGTTGCAAGATCTCAAACCTACTCATCTTAGCAAGGAAGCATTTCTTTATATCTCCGGCCTACCTGAAAAAAGAATAGCGATTCTTGTCGCATCCTGGAGGGAATCCGGCGTTCTCAGCAAAATGGTTCGAGGCAATATCCATGCTTTAAATTACAAAGACTACGACTTCATTCTCGGGGTCTATCCGAACGACACAGAAACCCTTAAAGAAGCACTCACCCTCAAGGAAAAATTCTCGAACGTTCTGGTGGTCATCAATTCTAAGCCAGGCCCCACCACCAAGGGTCAAATGCTCAACGAAATTGTGCAATACGCAATGTCCCCGCGAACTGACGCAAAAAGCAACTACGATGGCTTTCTGATTCATGACAGTGAGGATCTCATCCATGAACACTCTCTAAAAATCATGAACTGGCTACTGAATGAATACGATTTCGTACAAATACCCGTTTTCTCCCTCCCCGTCTCTACACCCAGTTGGGTTGCAGGCACGTATATCGACGAATTTGCAGAAACCCACACCCGGGATCTCCTAGTCAGAAGCTTTTTTGGACTTCCAATTCCATCTGCAGGAGTCGGGACTCTCCTCTCCAGGAAACTCATTCAACTCTACCAAGAGGATCAGGGTGGCAGTATCCTCAACGCAAATACTGTCACCGAAGACTACGAGCTCGGGTTATCAGTCAGCAAATATGGCTTGAAATCAATATTCGCTTGTTACTATTTAACGAAATTTTCAAAAAAATATAAATTAACAATAGATTTCGTCGCAACACGAGAATATTTTCCAAAATTATGGAATCGCTCTATTCGTCAAAAAACTCGATGGGTTATCGGAGTCGCGTTCCAGGGTTGGAAAAACTTGGGTTGGTTCGGAAGTG
>CAINWE010000210.1 GCA_903854365.1 Oligoflexia bacterium | reverse complement strand
TGAGTATCTTCGAAAAGAAGAATCTCTACTATACATTCGGAGCTATGCTGATTACCTTGTCCGTTGTTCAGGGGTTCGGATCGAGAATATTCCAGAGTCGGCTGTTTCAATTCTTAGGAAGGATTTCTTTTTCGCTTTATTTGACTCACTTCATTGTTTTGTGCTCGTTTTCTTCTTTTTTATACCTGCAGCTTCCGCAGGGTGAGATATTTTTGTGGATTAATTTCGCCTTGTATCTGCTCGCGAACCTTGTTGCTGCAATGGTTTTTGAGCGGGTTTTTGACAGGTGGGCTATTAGTATTTCACATAGATTTGCTTCAAAGTTATTTTCTTAGGTATCGTGTCATTTGAGGCGAGTCGAGTGATTGATTTTCATATCAAAACACTCCATGATGTTGAGGTGAAGATGGCCAAGATGTAGTTTTGGCTCAAGGGGACGGATGTCGATACTTCCAGAGATTTTGAGAAGAGCGTGACGGTGAAATAGTGTTTCAAGCCATTGCTATCGGAATCATTACTGCTGTTATGGTTGCACTGCCTCAGGCACTGCGTGAGCTCTGGCGCGGCACATGGGTGGATAGTCTTGCGTTGATATTGGTAGTGGGTGCTGTGGCTGCATTTTTTCAAAAATGGGTGCTCGATCGACGCCTGCGTAATACTCATTATCATGGCTTAGCGGATTTGCTCATTTACGTTCACAAGCCTATTGCTCAGGGTACTCCTTCGAGCTGGGTAATTCACGGTTTGGTTTCGTTTTTGCTGGCCTTGGCCGGGGGGGTTGCTGGAGCCGAGGGAGTCGCTATCGAATGGATGCAGGCCATTCAAATGCAGGTCGACTCATTCTCAGTCAAGTGGTTTGAGCAAAGACGCCGGACCTATGTCGCTTCGATTGTGGCAGCGGCTGTGGGCGCTGCTTTTGGGGCTCCATTTGCTGGACTGCTTCTGACGTTTGAGTTGGGAATCGGAGGGCGGAGTTTAACGGCGGCGACCAGCGCGATGAGTGCTTTTTTGAGTTATCGTTGGCTGAGTTATCATTATTCGGTGCCTCAGATTGAGCTCCATGGGGTTTTGCCCCATTTCAATCTTTTGGACTGGCGAGATTGGGGCGGATTTCTAGGGGTCGGATGCTTAGCGGGAGTTTTTGGCACCGGATTGATGTTCATGACGCGCTACACGCGCGAGAGTCTGTCGATGTTATTTCGGTCTGCTGACTGGCTCCGAGTCCTGGTCGCTATTGGTTTACTGTTTTTGGTGCGATGGGTGAGTGGACAATTTCATCTTCCGGCTGAAGCTTTGATGGAGCAAGCGCTTTGGGCGAAGTTGAGCTTCCGGCAATTGATTCTGATCTCTTTGTCAGAGTTTTTGACGGTGTGCCTCTTGATTGGAGGGGTGGGCTCCCTGGGCTGGATGTGGCCAGCATTGAGTTTAGGGTCAGTTTTGGGATGCTGTCTGCTTCAAGTCTTTGCGCCCGGAGTGGTCAATTTGTACGGAGCGGCAGGGCTTGCCGGGGCAGTTTCGTTTTGGGCTGTTTTATTGAACGGGCCCCTATCCGGTGCGATTTTAGCGTTTGAGTTGACCCAGGACTTTCAGTTTGTTCTGCCCGTGTGGGTGATTGGCACTTTAGCAATTCGCATTCGGGATCTGTTGGGTGTTCGGCCTTTGCTGGAGTACGACCTGAGGGCCCGGGGTCAAGCGCTTTTTATGGGGCGCTCGATGGGTGTGATGGATTCCCTGATGGTAAAAGATGCGATGGTGAGTGATTACAGCTGGGTTTTTCAAAGCGAAAGTCAGGCTGCGGTTCATGCGCGCGCATCTCAGTCGCTCTATCCTTTCTTACCTGTGGTCGATCGAGAGGGGCGCTTTCGGGGTCTGCTGACTACGGATCTCATTTTGTTCGAGGCGGCCCCTGATCGCGCAGAAGGTGTAATTGCCGGGAAGGTGCTGGAGGCAAAGGATTTGGTTTATCGGTTTGGGGTGAAAACACCTGTCGTCCGGCCCTCAGACCCGCTGAAGACGGCTTTGCCTTGGTTCGATGAGTTTCCGTGCATTCCCGTGCTGGGTGATGACGAAAAATTGCAGGGGTTGCTTTTTGTGTCTCATGTCCGCTTAGTGTACGAGCGGGAAGTGGGTAGAAGATCTTTTCATTTTGTGCCAAAAGAGACGAATGAGTGATTTCGAGTCGATGGGGAGTTTAGCTCCTCCTTCAGTCCCTTATTTGTCTCAATTAAATGATCGGCAGCGCGAAGCCGTCCTCCACACCGAAGGTCCATTGATTGTATTAGCCGGAGCGGGCTCAGGTAAGACTAAGATGCTGACGTCGCGGATTGCGCACTTAATTGATGCGCTCAAAGTGTCTGCCTACCAGGTCTTAGCAGTGACTTTTACCAATAAGGCTGCAGCCGAGATGCGTGAGCGAGTCGATAAAAACCTCCTGGCGCTAGGGAGTGGGCATTTGGGTCAGCCCGAGATTGGTACTTTTCACTCAGTCTGCGTGCGCCTCTTGAGGCGAGAGCTTGCGTTCACGCCTTTTACTCAGCCGTTTACGATTTATGATGATTCCGATCAGTTGAGTTTGATTAAGGGGGCGATGTCCGTACTTCAGATTGATGATAAGAACTTCAATCCTAAAGCTATTCAGGGAGCTATCAATCGGGCAAAGTGTGATGCACTGGAGCCGGCTGCTGCGAGTGCCACTGCAACGGACGTGTTTTCACGCCAGGTGGCGCGAGTTTATGAACAGTATCAAAAAGCTCTTTTTGCCAATCAGGCGCTCGATTTTGGCGAAATTATTTGCATGACTTATCGTCTTTTGCGCGATCATCCTGAGATTCGAGAAAAGTATCAGCGACGATTTCGTTATATTCATGTGGATGAGTATCAAGATACGAATCGTGCTCAATATCTTTTACTTTCGATCCTGGCATCCCGGGAGTCCGGAGGTCATCAGAATATTTGCGTCGTCGGTGACGAAGATCAGTCGATTTATAAATGGCGAGGAGCCGATATTAAAAATATCCTCGATTTCGAGCGTGAGTATCCTGGCTGTCACGTCGTGAAGCTAGAGCAAAACTATCGTTCTACAAAGACGATTTTGGCTGCGGCCGGAAGCGTCATTCGGAACAATCAGGCTCGCAAAGATAAGACACTCTGGACCGAGAACGCGGACGGGCAGAAGATCGTCCGTGCCCAGTTAGCCGACGAACGCGCTGAGGCGGAGATGGTCGTTGCGGAGATTAAGCGTCACCTCGGGGAGAGTCATCGGGCTTATAGTGATTTTGCGATTTTTTATCGGACTAATGCTCAAAGTCGGCAATTTGAAGACGTGTTGAGGAGGGAAAAAATTCCTTATCAAGTCGTCGGAGGATTGCGCTTCTATGATCGTAAGGAAATCAAAGATATTCTCTGCTATTTGAAGTGCATCGTGAATCCCTCTGATTCCGTGAGTTTGAAGCGGATATTGAATGTCCCCGGGCGTGGGATCGGAAAGACCACCTTAGAAAAGTTGGACCAATACTACGTCGAATCGAATCGAATCGGGTCAGTCTCGTTTTGGGAAGTGCTTCAAAGAGCGGCTCAGGATTCGAAGTTAACCTCAGCCGGAACCGCGAAAAAAATCAGTAGTTTTGTTGAATTAATGAAGAAGTTGATGATGAATCAACCCAAACTTCTGCTTTCGGAATTATATCACGAAATCTTGGATGAAATTGGCTACGTCAGGGTCCTTCGCGAAGAGGCCACTGAAGAGTCTTTGGCTAGAATTGAAAACTTGGAGGAATTCGACACGATTCTCCAGGAGTTTGAGGAAGATCATCTGGAGACTTTGACCGATTCTCAAAAGTTGGAGAAAAAACCGGAACTTCTCAGTCTCTTCATCGAACAATCGACGCTCTCCTCGGATGTGGATCAATTAGAGGCTTCGGCTAGCTCCGTGAAGTTGATGACGCTCCATTCGTCGAAGGGTCTTGAATTTCCTGTGGTTTTTTTAGTGGGGATGGAAGATGGATTGTTTCCATCGGTCAGAAATTGGGGCGAACCCACGGATGAAGATATTGAAGAGGAGCGTCGCCTCTGCTACGTCGGGATGACTCGCGCTCGTGAGGTGCTCTATTTGTCCGGTGCTGTGATTCGTCGCATTTGGGGGGATGTGAGTTATCAGGAGCCTTCGCGGTTTTTTAGCGAAATTCCTGAAGAGCACCTCGAGATGAGGGATTTTTCGTACGGCAATCGGGTCCAAGAATATCGGGTGGGTTCATCACGACAATTTGGGTTCTCAAAGCCGCCGACAGACAGCGGAGAGTGGGTAGGGCGTCAGATGGTGCATCCAGAGTATGGGCGTGGCACCGTGGTTGGTTCCGAAGGGAGTGGAACGGATCAAAAGGTGACGATTCATTTTACCCGCGGGTCCGAGCGAAAGTTTCTGCTGAGATACGTAGCGAGTTATTTCGCCTAAGAGTCAACCCGGCCTAACCTCGCCCTTCACGGCGTGGGTTGTGTCGAGCCCTATTTCTCTATTTTGATATTTTTATAGCGCTCCAGTTCTAGTGCCTGCCAGAGGTACCAGCTCGCGGCCGAGCGAAAGGGTCGCCACTTCTCGGCCGCCTTTTCTAGCTCCTGGGGGGAGGGTATCTTTTTCTTTCCGTAAACAGCTGCATATCCTTTTTTCACTCCGTAGTCGCCGGTAGGTAGAATGTCTGTTCTCCCGAGTGTGAAGATCATCAGCATTTGCGCAGTCCAGGGACCGACGCCGCGAACTTGCACGAGTACCTCCATGAGGTCTTTATCGTTGAGTTGGTTTACGTGAGAGCGCTCGGGGAGGCTGCCGTTCAGGGTTTTTTGAGAGAGGTCCTTCATCGAGAGAATTTTGGTTCGAGAGAGTCCTGTGGTGCGAAGGGTTTCTTCGGATTGCTCGAGGACTTGTGAGGCTGTCGGAAAGAGCGTGTCATTCCAAAGAGCCTTGAATCGGCCTAAGATCGCTGCTGCCGCCTTGCCGTGCAGTTGTTGGTAGACAATCGATGTGACTAGGGATTCAAAAATCGTTTCTTCGGGATCGAGTTCGATTCGGATGGGTCCTACTTCCTCAATGATGGGGGCGAGTTGAGGATCGGCTGCGATGAGGTGGTTACGGCTCTGAGCTGATTGTGGAAACTTCAATGGGAAAGACCTTTCGTTAGAGTGCTTCGGTTATTGTCATTTTTATTCATTTGCAAATATTAATATATGATTGTATTTGCTATATCGGGGGGGTTGATTATGAAGGTACTGTCATGGATTCTTTTTGCAATTTTTTCTGTGGTTTTTGTTCCTCAGGCAAAAGCAGTTAGTATTCATCAACAATGGGGCTGTGGGCCTTTGCTTGATTATCGGGGACAGCCTGTCTTGGGTGCGCCTCATTTTTCGCTCCTGTGTCTTTTGGTCACGGATCGGAGTGATGCCGTGAGTGAGAAAAGTTGCATTCTCACGCAAACTCAAGGGAGCTATCCGAGTCGCGTTGAGAAAAATATTCAGTTTCCACTCTTGGATGGAGTTGCAGGGTACCTCTTGCTTGACGAGGGGCGAGTCTGTTTGAAGTTTCATCATTACACTCACCCACTTTGGCGCTCTGCTCGTGTGTTCACGCCTGCGGGCTCCCTCTCCTGTCAATATCCCGTATCTAACGAGAACGGTGTTTTTCCAATGGAAATCGACGAATTTGCGGGCGCAGCCGCATTTCAGGCTGGAATCAACGATTGCGTCGCGAGTGCGTTTGTTCGACGTTAAGTCGGTCATTTCAGCTAGGTCGGGAACTGCGCGGGTTTCCTTTGCAGTTCGCCTTTGGATTGGTATAAGGGTCGTCTATGGTAGACGTAAACGAATCCCTGACCCGACAGGTGGCCGCCTTAGCTCGACTGGAGCTTTCAGAAAACGAAATCCAGACCTTCAGTCATCAGTTGAGTCAAATTATCCAATATGTTGAGAAGTTGCAGGAAGTGGATGTGAGTGCGGTCGAGCCGCTCAGTCATCCGATCGAAATCCCGACCTTTTTACGCGCTGATGTGGCTCATGTTTCGCCGACCGCCGGCGATGGAAAGCCGAAAGTGCTGCAATCGGCGCCCGAAGTTCTCTACGACGGATTTAAGGTGCCGCCGATCCTTTAGGTCATCTCGGGTGGAGAGGTCGTCAGCGACTCGGGCTTTTGCATCATGCAGGGCTGCGTGGTCTCGCGTGACCCAGTTCAGTCGGTCCTCAGCCCGTATCACGAATCAATGAAAGAAGACTCAGCAAAAACTTCTCAATCAAACGTCTCAAGGAAAATCCTATGCCGAACCATTCGATCCCATTTCGTACCATTCAGGAAGTGCACTCTGCCTTTGAGAGTCAGAAATTATCCCCTGTAGAGTTGACTCAGGAGTACCTCGCAGCCGCTAAGAAAAGTCAGCTGGGAGCCTATCTGACTCTTTGCGATGACCTTGCGCTCCAACAAGCCCGTGCTGCAGAATCTTTAATCCAGAAGTTCGGGAGGGTTCCTCGCGAGGAGTATCCGCTGCTCGGAATTCCGATGGGGATTAAGGATAATCTGGTCATGGACGGCGTAAGGACCACGTGCGCCTCGAAGATGCTAGAAAATTATGTTGCCCCCTATACGGCGACTTGTGTGAGTCGCTTGGAAAAAGCAGGGGCAGTCACCTTGGGTAAGCTCAATCTAGATGAGTTTGCGATGGGTGGTTCCAATGAAAACTCCGCCTTTGGGCCCGTTCGTCACCCCACCCATCCGGACCGGGTGCCCGGTGGATCGAGTGGTGGATCTGCCGCGTCGGTCAAAGCGGACCTTTGTTTTGCTTCCTTAGGAAGTGATACCGGTGGGTCGATTCGACTGCCGGCGAGTTACTGCGGGGTCGTGGGTTTGAAGCCAACTTATGGGAGGATTAGCCGATTGGGTTTGGTTGCTTTCGCATCTTCTCTCGATCAAGTGGGGCCGTTTGCAAAGACGGTTGAGGACGCAGCCCTGTTGATGGACGTCATGTCGGGTCATGACCCTCAGGATTCGACTTCGATCCCTCAGGGTCGGCTGAATTCGTTCGCCACCACTCGAACAGCGCCCTCATGGTCTCAACTTCGAGTCGGCGTGCCGAAGGAATACTTCGTGGGCGGATTAGCCCCGGCGGTCGAGAGGTCGATTCAGAATTCCTTGAACTGGTTTCAAAAGCAGGGAGCGGAGTTGGTGCCGATCTCATTGCCTCATACGCAATATGCTGTGTCGGTCTACTATGTAGTCGCCGTCTCTGAAGCTTCGAGCAATCTGGCACGTTATGATGGGATTCGCTTTGGAATGAGGCCTGCTGGTTCAGAGCAGGCAAAAGATTTGAATGATTTTTATCGGAAGTCGAGATCACTGTTTGGTCCTGAGGTGAAACGAAGAATCATTCTAGGAACTTTTGCCCTCTCGAGTGGCTATTCCGAGGCATACTTTCATCGAGCCTGCCAAGTGAGAAGAAAAATCGTCGGTGATTTTACTGAAGCCTTTACGAAGGTCGATCTCATTATCGGTCCAGTTGCTCCGACGACAGCCTTCAAGCTCGGTGAGAAGAGTAGTGATCCGCTGACGATGTATCTCAATGATATTTTCACAATTCCCGCCAATTTGGCGGGGCTGCCAGCGTTGAGTGTGCCTTGTGGTGCAGACGAAGAGGGGCTTCCGATTGGACTCCATCTGATGGCAGCGCCGTTTCAGGAAGATCGGCTGATCTCCGCGGCTCACGCATTTCAAAACGGTTTTGAGTTGGGAAAGGTTTAAGGTTCAATCATGCA
This sequence comes from Oligoflexia bacterium, assembly GCA_903854365.1. GTDB lineage: Bacteria > Bdellovibrionota > UBA1018 > UBA1018 > UBA1018 > CAINWE01. The sequence continues at coordinate 4,849 of CAINWE010000210.1, read as the reverse complement.
TCCTGAATTTGAAGCGGTTATTGGCTTAGAAGTTCACTGTCAGCTTGCCACCGAGAGCAAGATTTTTTGTAGTTGTCGCGCCCGGGTGCCCGCCGAGCAGAGCGTAGGCGAGATGGCGGTGAATCTGAATACTTGCCCCGTCTGTGCGGGGCACCCAGGTACTCTGCCCGTTTTGAATCAAAAAGTCGTAGAATATGCCATTCAGGCGGGTTTGGCGACTCACAGTAAAATTAATTTAAAGAACCGGTTTGCGCGTAAAAACTACTTCTATCCTGATCTCCCAAAAGGATATCAAATTAGCCAGTTCGAGCTTCCGATTTGCGAAAATGGTTGGTTGAATATTGAAACCGATGCTGGGCAAAGAAGAATTCAGATTCAAAGAATTCATATGGAAGAAGACGCTGGGAAGAATGTCCATATGGCTGGATTTTCCCTCGTGAACCTCAATCGTGCAGGGGTTCCGCTGATTGAGATCGTGAGTGGTCCTGACATGAAGACGTCGGAAGAAGCAGGCGCTTACCTGCGAGCTCTGTATGCGGTTGTGACCTATCTCGGGATTTGCGATGGCAACCTCCAGGAGGGTAATTTTCGCTGCGACGCCAACGTGAGTGTGATGCCCAAGGGATCCACTCGTTTTGGGACTCGTGCGGAGATTAAAAACGTCAATTCTTTCCGCTTTGTAGAAAAAGCCATCGACTACGAAATTGCTCGGCAGATTGAAGTTGTTCGATCGGGCGGCCGTGTCATTCAAGAAACCCGGACCTACGACTCGGACAAAGACATTACGATCTCCATGAGGTCTAAGGAAGAAGCCCAAGATTACCGGTATTTTACCGAGCCGGATCTCATTCCTTTGGAGATTGATGAAGCGTGGGTTCAGAAGATCGCCTCGAATTTGCCCGAATTGCCTGAGCAGAAAAAGACACGGTTGATCTCGGATTTGGGACTATCGCCGTATGATGCTGGCGTATTGACAGGCACAAAATCCTTGGCAGAGTTTTTTGACCGAGTGGTACAGATCCTCGGCGGATCCGCGCTAGCGAAGCCCGCGGCGAATTGGGTCACCGGAGAAGTCTCCCGCTTGATTAATGAGGCTGGCATTGAGATCCATCAAAGTAAAATCCGGCCTGAACATATTGCAGATCTCGTTAGGTTGGTTCATGATCAGGTCTTATCCAGTACGGGAGCGAAGCAAGTCCTTGCTTTGGTTTGGACTTCAGGAGACGCAGTTCAGGTAATTGTGGACCGCGAAGGATTGAAGCAAGTGAGTGATGTCGGTGCATTAGATCCGGTCATTCAGAAAGTGATCGAAAATAATCCCAAGCAGGCAGCGGAGTTTAGAGCTGGGAAAGATAAACTGTTGGGGTTTTTCGTAGGTCAAGTGATGAAGGAGACTGGAGGCAAGGCGAATCCAGGCCTTTTAGGCGAATTAGTGAAGAAAAAGCTTCTCGGCTAGGATCGGCAGGGGAGCGAAGAGAGGGTAAGTCGTGAAAAAATGGCTCGCGCGGTTAGGGGTTTTTTTTGGATTAATTCTAGCTTTAATTCTTTCGGTTCCATTCTTCATTCAGGTGGATCATTATCGACCCCAAATCGAAAAGGCCGTGAATGAAAAAATTCGTGGCGAACTCATGCTGGGGAAGCTTTCGCTTTCCCTGTGGGGTCACCTCCGGATTGACGTCAGTGGATTAAAGCTTTTGGATACGTCCCAGCACGCGATCATGAGTGTGAGCCACGCCTATTTTCAATTGCCTTTTTCTTCTGTGTTCTCAGGATCTCCCTCGCTGACCTTTAAAATGGAAGATCCCGAAATTCATTTGTTTCGAGATCAGCAGGGTCAATTGAACGCGATGAGCCTGCTTCCCTCCGAAGAATCGGGGACGAAATCGTCGTCGCCTTCTACGAGTAAAGTGGATGTGAAAACTTCCGGTCAAAGTTCAGGGGCCTCCGCGGGGGCTGCGCAGTCGGGCTCTACACTGCCGGCTTTGGTGCTAAAATCCCGGCTTGGAATCGAGCTCAGCAATGCTCTCCTCATCTATGATGATCGGAAAATGGATTTGAAAACGGAGATCAAGGGGTTCAATCTCAAGATTGAGGATCTTTCATTAGGACATCCGATGCAGCTCGAGGCATGGACTGAGTTGAATACACGCCTTGAAACGAAGCTGGCGCTTCAGGGGCCGATCCGATTGCAAGGAGTAGCGCGTCCCGTGTTTCAAGGGCAAAACTTTGAAAGTGTTTCGCTGGACGCAAATGTCATTGCGGATGACTTGGAAGTCCAAGTGCCCGGGACTTTTTTGAAGAAGAAAGGTGTTCCCGCCAAAGCTCAAGTGGTTTTGAAGGCGACCCCCAGCGAAGTTCAAATCACCCAGTTCAAAACCGTGTTTCTCAATGCAGAGTTGAATGCCAAGGGTGAGCTGCAGGGACTCGAGTCGGCTGCCGGACCTCGGCTGAATCTTTCGGTCTCTACGAATGAGATTCAATTTAAGCCTTGGGCGGATCTTGTGCCGGCGTTGGCCCAGTATGAACTGGGCGGGGCTGCTCAGATGACGGCTCATCTCCAAGGGACCACCAGTCAGCCGAGTTATGACGCGAATCTCGTAGTGAAGGACCTGAGTGCTCAGGCCCCGATGCTCAAAGCACAGCCACGATGGAATGCTCAGGTGCATGTCAAAACCGATCAGGTGGACTCGATTCGGTTGACGATGGCCGCGCCAGGAACTCAAGCTGAGCTCAAGGGTAGTATTGTTTCATTTAAAAAGCCGAATCTGAATTTTCAACTGACGTCGGACCAGATGGATCTTGACCAGCTGATCAATTTTGAGAGTGGAGGGAGTGCAAAGGCTTCCAGTGCGGCGGGTGACGAAGCATCGGCGCGAGGTCAGGCTGCCTCAGGTCTCAAGGATGCCAAAGACAAGAAGGCAGCCGAAGCAGACTACGACTCTCAGATGGCTGGGTTGCGCAAGAGCCTCGCGTTGCCCGAGTTTGGGGTTCAGTTGGGCGTGAAAATCGGTAAATTGAAAGCGAATCAAATTCAGATTTCTCAGATCGGCTGTCAGCTGAATTTTAAAAATTGGAATGCTGCGATGGATCAGTGTGGTTTGAAAATCTTCCAAGGGGAGATTCAGACTCATCTCGCTCTCAATTTGAATGCTTCTCAACCTACCTATCAAGGATATTTGGACGTCAAAGGATTGGACTTTGTGCAGGCGGGCGAGCACTCGAGTCCGATGTTCAAGAACACCCTGCGGGGGAAAGGGCATTTTAGGTTGGATTTACAAGGGGCAAGCTTCAATGCGGAGGCTGCCAAATCGAATCTCAAAGCCAAAGGGAATTTTAAGGTTCAGCCAGCTGAATTCAGTTCCTTGGACATTATGAAAATGCTCAAAGAATCCGTCGATCAGGCCTTGCTTCGAGTGACCGATAAAGTTCCTCTGCTGAAAGGGAAGGGAATTGGGGCGCTACCGAATATCCAGGCCGAATATGACGAGATCAGTTCAGATTTTACGATTCAAAATGCGACGTTCTCTGCTCCGAATTTCCTGGCGAGGGCCAAGAGCGGGAAAGGCGTCGACCTGAAAGGGAGAACCGAGGTGGGAATGAAAACCTACACCTTGGATGCGTTCTGGGAGTTGACTGATCCTTATAATCTGACGCATTTGAGAGATATTTCAGTTGAGCAAAGCGGAGTGAAGGTGGAGAGTATTTTTGCGGACGGCGGGGCACCAGTGCACTTTCCGCTCCATGTGGGGTGTACTCTGACTGCGCCTTGTTATTCGTCAACTGAGATTCCGGAAGCCTTGGGAAAAGTGGCTTTGAATAATATTTCAAAGGCGCTTTCGAGCAAGGCAAAAAGTGAGCTCATGAAGAGAGCTAGCGGTTTGCTGAATCAGCTACCTGGCGGGGTGCCCGCCGGAATTACCGATCGATGGAATGGTTTATTTCATTAGTTGAGGAGGAACGAAAATGCGTACTGATAAGAGAGTTGCGGCCGGTTTCATCGTGTTGGGTTTGTGGTTCGGGGGTTGCTCCAGCGACAAAGCAAAAAATCATGCTAAGGAGTCTGCCGCTCGCTACTGGCAGGACAAGGCTTATCCAGGGAAAGCCTCGGACGTGCAGGTGATTGAGGCTGAGCAGATTGATGACGGGCAGTTTCGGGTGCGCGGGATCGTCGACGGTGAGACGCGAGTCGGTGTGTTTAGCCCTAAGTCGGAGACCTTTTCTGAGGGTTACTACTCGCTTGCGGCTGAAAGAAATAAGAAAATTGCCGAGATGGAGCAAGAGCTCAAGTATTGGAAAGAGAAAGCAGACGCTCTGGATAAGGAAAATTATAAAATGAAGGTCCTGCTCAATCTCCAAAAGCCAGGTGCCGCTTCGAGCGGGAGTGATGCTAAGAATTAATTTATGAATCAAGCTTCTATTGATCTCGGTACCAATACCTGTTTGCTTCTCGTTTGCCAAAAAGGGGTCGAGCAGGGGATCTCCGCCTCTCAGGTTCTAGTCGACCTTGCTAGGGTGGTGCGACTGGGCGAGGGGGTGGATCGGACGCGAGTTTTTCAGGCTGCAGCCATGGAGCGAGTGCTTCAAGCACTGCGGGAGTATGCTGAGGTCTTGAAAACATTTCAGCTGTCACCTCAGGATGTGGTCTGTGTTGCGACGAGTCAGGCACGAGACGCGAGAAACTCTGCCGAATTTTTTGCTCGGGTGAAGTCAGAAACCGGCTTTGTCTTTCAAACTCTGAGTGGCAATGAGGAGGCTCGGCACACTTTTTTAGGTGCGCTTTTGCCGGGCATGGACGCCAACGCCTCAGTTGTAGTCGATATTGGGGGGGGAAGTACGGAGTTGATTTCTG
>CAINWE010000209.1 GCA_903854365.1 Oligoflexia bacterium | reverse complement strand
GTGGCTAAACGGAAGTTCATCCCTTGCTTTTGCAAGGATTTAAAAAGCTCTTTGCCCACTTGCTGATCTAAGCCTGGACAAATTCGATCCTGAAACTCAACCACCGTCACTTTCGCACCCAGACGCAGCCAGACAGAGCCCATCTCAAGACCAATGACGCCGCCCCCAATGACCACAAGGTGCTTGGGCACTTCGGTCAACTCAAGAACTTCTGTCGAACTCAAGACCGTTTTTCCATCGAACGGGAGGAACGGCAAACTCGCGGGCTCACTGCCCGTGGCAATCAGGACTTTCGGGGCTTGCAGTAGTCGCTTACCCGCTTCAGTTTCGACCTCCACTCGGCGCTGATCTCCTTCTGAGGGCAAGAAACGCCCCAAGCCCGAGATCCCCTCGACTTTATTTTTCTTCAATAACCCAGCCACGCCGTTCACGAGCTGTCGTACCACGGCGTCTTTTCGCTTCATCATCTGGGCAAGATCCAAACGTACTTCACTGATCGCGATGCCGTGCTTCTGAAACTGAGTTTGGGCCGCGTGGAACTTTTCACTCGAGTCCAAAAGCGCCTTCGAAGGAATGCAACCGACATTCAGGCAAGTGCCCCCAAAAGTCTTGCGCTTATCGACGCAGGCTACTTTCATTCCCAACTGAGCAGCCCGAATCGCCGCTACATAACCGGCAGGACCACCACCGACCACAATTAAGTCGAAATTTTCGAAACTCATTTTGACTTTCCCTCTTTCGTTTGGGCCTTAGAAATCTAACTTGAGCTTCTCAGGATTTTCTAAGAAGTCCTTGAGATGAACGAGAAACGTCACCGCGCCTTTTCCATCAATGAGGCGGTGATCATAAGAAAGCGCCAGATACATCATGGGGCGAATTTCCACTTTTCCGTTCACTGCGACAGGCCGCTCCTGAATCTTATGCATTCCCAAAATCCCGCTCTGGGGAGGATTGAGAATCGGGGTTGAAAGCAGCGATCCGTAAGTTCCACCATTTGAAATCGTAAACGTCCCACCCGACATGTCTGGAATCGAAAGCTTGCCGTCTCGTGCTTTAACTGCGAGCTCACCAATTCTCTTTTCAATTTCCACAAAACCCATCGTTCCTGCGTTTCTGACGACAGGAACTACCAAGCCTCGATCCGTGCCCACCGCAATGCCGATATCGTAGTAATCATGATACACGATGTCTCGCCCATCCACCGCAGCGTTGACTTCAGGAATCAGCCTCAAAGCCTCGACCGAAGCCCGGGTAAAAAACGACATAAAACTCAAACCCACACCATGCTTCGCTTTAAATGAGTCTTTATGCTGACTTCTCACCGCCATGATCGCACTCATATCGACTTCGTTAAAAGTCGTGAGAATCGCGGCCGTATGCTGAGCCTGAACCAAGCGTTCAGCAATGCGCGCTCTCAGGTTAGACATGGGCACACGTCGATCGCCTTCACGAGTCGGCAAACTCGCTGACCGACTCAGCGGAGCGCTGACTCCAGCCGTGTGCGCCGCCGAGACTGAGGAAACCGCAGGGGCCGTTGCCGCGGCAAAAACATCGCCCTTGGTAATCCGGCCGTCCTTGCCGGTTCCAGAAACCTGAGAAGCGGACAAGCCACTTTCCGCCAGAGCCTTGCGAGCCGCAGGACCCATGGATTCGGCCGGAGCGCTCATTGCCGGCGCCTTCACAGAGGCCACAGCCGAAGCCTTCGCAGCAGGAGCAGCCGCTTCAGCAGTACCTTGAGCCGCGTCATCAATCATCCCAATCACTTCACCCACGGGCACGCGCGCACCTTCGGGTTGCAGAATAGAAAGTCGACCTGTCGCTTCTGCGACGATTTCGACGGTTGCTTTGTCGGACTCAATCTCGAGAATCAAATCACCGGTTTTCACCGCTTGACCCTCTTTCTTAGTCCACTTCAAAATACTCACTTCGCTGATCGATTCTCCAACGCTAGGTGCTTTAACATTATGTTTCATAGGGAAAGTGCTTTCTGAATGAGGGTGTGCTGTTCTTTTTCGTGGACCTTGTGGGAACCCACCGCTGGCGCGGCACCGACTTCCCGACCCACATACTGAATGGCGCGACCGCCGACTCTTTCTCTGAAATCATCCAAACCGCCGCTCCAAAGACTAAAAATAAAATTCCAAGCCCCCATATTTCTAGGCTCTTCTTGAACCCAGATCAAAGAGGCTGATTGAGGATACCGAGCCAGCACTTGAGCTAAGCGATCGGCCGGCCAAGGATAGAGCTGCTCAATCCGGATGACCGCAATATCGGACTTTTTCTGAATCGCCCGCTCCGCAATCAAATCGTAATACACCTTGCCACTGCAAAGTAGAACGCGTTTGACTTGCGAAACATCTTGAACTGACTCCAGCGAGTCGCCCTTCTCAGAAACAAAAGCAGGATCATCCAAGACTTCTTGAAAATGACCGCTCGTGAATTCCTTTAACTGAGACACCGCGAGAGGATGACGGAGCATACTCTTCGGCGACATCACCACCATCGGTTTTCTAAAATCGCGTTTCACTTGCCGTCTCAGAGCGTGAAAGAGCTGAGCAGGAGTCGTGAAATTAGCCACTGTGAGATTCAACCTGCCGCAAAGCTGCAGAAATCTCTCCAGACGCGCACTCGAGTGCTCCGGCCCCTGACCTTCGTACCCATGCGGAAGCAGCAGAGTCAACCCGCTCATCCTCTGCCACTTGGACTCAGAGGTCGCAATAAATTGATCGATGATGACTTGAGCGCCATTCGCAAAATCCCCGAACTGCGCCTCCCAGAGAGTGAGCGCGCGAGGCTCACTCAAGGAGTAGCCATACTCAAATCCCAAAACAGCGGTCTCGGATAAATGACTATTAAACACTTCAAAAAGCGCCTGGTTTTTTGCAAGCTGACTGAGCGGACAATAAGCCTCACCCGTTTCGAAATCATAGAGTACCGCATGCCGGTGAGTGAACGTTCCTCGCTCAGCATCCTGGCCCGAAAGACGAACCGGATAGCCTTCGACTAACAAGGAAGCGTAAGCGAGAGCCTCGCCATTACCCCAGTCAATCCCCTGCCCCGCTTCGACCGCCTTGAGACGACCTTCAAAAAATCGATTTAATTTAGGATGAACCCTAAAACCTGATGGCATCGTATTCAGTCGTGCGGCTAAATCTAGAAGAGTCTTCTCATCCAGTGCCGTCCCCACCGACTGAAACAGGTCTTTCGACTCTGGTCTGCGAAAGCCCTTCCATTGACCTTCAAACACTGAAACATAGGGCTGCGGTGGTTCTGCCCGCGTACGAGCTTGAGCCTCAGTCAAAGACTGCGTCACCTCATCGACCCAAGCCTGGGGCTCCTCAGCACTGACGACTTTCGAGCTCACGAGACTCTGAGCATAGAGCTCTCGAGTCGAGGCATGTGCCTTAATCGCTTTATAGAGAATAGGCTGAGTAAAAGACGGCTCATCACTCTCGTTGTGACCGTGCTTACGATAGCAAACCAAATCAATCACAGCGTCTTTCAAAAATTTTTGCCGATACTCTACACAGAGCTGAGCGACGTACCAAAGCGCTTCTGGATCATCCCCGTTGACGTGAAAGATCGGGACTTCAAGCATTTTTGCTACATCGGTAGAATAAGTCGTCGACCGAGAATCAACCGGTGAAGTCGTAAAACCGACCTGGTTATTGATCACAATATGGAGAGTGCCCCCCACCTTGTAACCACGCAGCTGTGAAAGATTCAGGGTTTCGTAACAAACCCCCTGACCTGCGAACGCCGCATCACCATGAATCGCAATCGGGATCACACGAGTCCGTTGGGAGTCCGCCAACTGAAACTGTTTGGCTCGGGCCATCCCCTGGATCACGGGATTCACAAATTCGAGATGACTCGGATTTGAGGCTAAGGACAAATGGACCTTCTTACCTTGCCGGGTGGTCAGGTCTTTCGAAAAGCCCATGTGGTATTTCACATCACCTTCACCCCGAGAAGTATCGGCCTTGTAAGCGCCCTCAAACTCAGTGAACAAATACTCAGGCTTCTTCCCAAAAATATGGGTCAACACATTGAGTCGACCCCGGTGAGCCATCCCCACCACGAACTGCTCTGAGCCCAATTCCGCACCCTTTTCTACGATTGCATCAAGGGCAGGAATCAACGCTTCAGCACCCTCCACAGAAAACCGCTTTTGCGCGACGTAGCGAGTGTGTAAAAATCTCTCAAAAGTCTCACTCTCAGTGAGGCGGCGCAGAATATGCTTCTGAGTCGGGCTGTCTAAATGAGCGTCATTACCCGATGACTCCATCCGACTCTGAAGCCACTCGCGCTCAGAAGAGTCCTGAATGTAAGCAAATTCGACTCCAATCGACCGACAGTACACTCGCTTGAGGCGAGCAATAATGTCCTGAAGGGAGGCAGCTCCCAAGCCGACGAGATGCCCCGCGGCGAACTTCTTTGATAAATCTGCAGGGACCAAACCAAAGCGACTCAACTCCAAAAGCGGAGACGAGGCAGCTGCTGGTTGAAGGGGATTGGTTTGAGCGAGCACCCGACCCGTTTGACGATACGCAAGGATCAATTCCGCGACTTTTCCCTCAGGCTGCCCTCCCAAAGCAGACTCCCCAACACTGGGTTGAAGAGCGGAAGCTTGCAGGCCCGCCGAAGACTCCTGCGCCCCGGGTGAGCCGAACTCACCTCCGAGCTCAAGACCCTCAAAGAAAAAGCGCCAGCTGCTATCAATCGACTCGGGATCTTGGCAGAATTGAGCAAAAAGCTCATCAATATAAGCGGCATTGGAAGAATTTACATAACTCAACTTTTGCAAAGAAGTTTACTCCTCAGAAAAAAAAGCGATCGCGGCGGTGTACTTCAGTTTTTAGGCCGACACAGCACCACGCGTCAAGGCGTTTTAAGGCCGCCAGATCACTCTTTAGACCACTTTTGCAAAAATCAAAAGGCTTGATAGGCTGAAAAATCAGCCTTTGAAGTGCTTCTGGTAAACCAATTCCATTTTCTGCTTCAGAGTATCCGACGTAAATGGTTTTACCACGTAGTTACTGACCTTTGCCTTCACCGCTTCCATCACCTGCGATTGCTCAGCTTCGGCTGTCACCATAATGAAAGGTAACTCAACAAAGCGGGCATCGGCGCGTACCTTCTTCAAAAACTCTAAACCGGTCACATTCGGCATACTCCAATCAGAGATAATTAATCCGAATACGGGATTAGAAGCATTGAGCGATTCCCAGCCCAGGGCACCATCCGCAGCCTCAGTCAGATCGTTGAACCCCAACTCCTTACAGGTCTTAGCGATCAACTTACGCATTGTCATCATGTCATCGACGATCAAAATACG
>CAINWE010000208.1 GCA_903854365.1 Oligoflexia bacterium | reverse complement strand
CGCAGCGAGGTATTACAAGTCAGGGAAGAGCTTTTTTTACCGTTCTCTACCCTTCTGGCTTGCAAGTCTGACGAGTCGACTTCTCGTTGTCTTCCTCCCCATGTTGGCACTTTTAATCCCGACTCTCAGGAGCGTACCGGCTTTGCTGAGGTGGCATACGCAGACCCGAATTTACAGACGCCATCGCGAACTCTTACAGCTGGAGCAACAGTACTTAGGAACCACAGACACTTCGACTCAAGAACTTTTAAGAACCGCAATCGATGTCATCGAAGCCCGAGTCAATCAAATGCAGGTTCGAGCGATCTTTGCTCACCAAATCTACGGACTCCGCGGCCACATCAAGCACGTCCGTCAAGTCATGACAAAGGCATAACGCCTCTGTCAGCGGTTTGAGGTTGCAATCCGATTCAGATCCCCCTAGCCTAGAGGGTCAACTCCTGGGATGGAGCGCACTCAGCAAGGAGATGACCCAAAAATGATCCCTCAACTCAATTGGCTCGAACTATCCACTCTGGTCGATCGCCTGCGACCAGAAGTCGAAGGATGCTTTGTCGACCGTATCATTATTCCAGAGCGTCCCCGCTTTTCGGAAGGCTACCTCAAAGGAGAATGGTTAATTCGCCTCACCGGGCGCAGGCAAGACTCCTTTCTTGTTTTAAGCATCTTTCCAAGAAGGGCCTATCTCGCCTGGAGTTCAGGAAAGGGCCCTAAGGCATCTCCCGCCGCTACTCGTTCTCCCTTTGACCTCAACGTCTCAAAAAACTTGAAGGGCTCCAAACTCTTGAAACTCGAGGCCATCCCCAAGGAGCGAGTCGCCATCCTGTGGTTTTCCCAAGCGACTGATAGCTCTCAAATCTTAGGCCTCATCCTTTCACTCATCCCAGCAGCACCCGAGGCTTTTTTAGTGGAAGCGCCTCAAGCGGTTCTTCAAAATCCTCGAGATCCCCACCTCTCCTGGCGCATCTTAGCGAGAAGCCGAACCATCCGCGATGCGGATAAGCAGTTAACCGTTTACACGCCGCCCGACGGCCTGAAGGCTCCGGCACAACCCTCAGTTCGTACAGAAAACTTTGTGCAGCCAGACACATTTTTCAAAACTCTCGAAAGAGAGATTGCCATCGAGGCTTTCGAGTCACGCTCTCGACAAGTCACAAAGACCGTGCGAGAATCGATTAAACAGACTCAAGAACGCATTCGCCAAAGCGAAGTCACCCTTCGGGAAGCTCAAAACGAGGAGGACTGGCAGAAAAAGGGTGACCTTCTCAAGTCTGCACTCAGCAATCCCCTGCCCGATCGTAGCATTGACTCAGCTACACACTCCCAGTACGCTGCACTCGACTATGTCACGGGAGAAACACTGCTCATTCCCCGCGACCCAAAACTCACCCTGCAGCAACAAATCGAAAAATATTATCAAAACGCGCGAAGGAAGCAGAAGAGAATCTCTGAAGCACGTGGCCGACTGGAGAGATTTCGAGAATCCCTCCAATTTTTTTCCGAAATTTTTGAATCCATCCCAAAACATGGTCCCACTCCGCTCACGGAACAGCACTGGCTGACCTTAGAGAAAATAGAGAAACGCGCAGGCATTCAGAACGTTTCGGCACCCACTGGTGCAAAAACGACCAAGAAAACGGCTCAATGGTTGGGCAAATCATTCACCTCTCGGGATGGACTCACCATCTGGATTGGCAGAAGCAAGGACGAAAATCTCGAACTCACGTTTAAGCATGCCCGAGGTAAAGATCTTTGGCTCCATGTCCGGGGCCGTCCAGGTGCGCACGCGGTGATTCCCATTCAGCCCGGAAAGTCAGCCCCACTGGACACTCTGTTAGATGCGGCCCATCTTGTGATTTTTTACAGCGGCGGAGAAAGTTGGGGCAAAACCGAAGTCGATTATACTTTTAAAAAATACGTCAAACGCATTAAGGACTCGACCGAGGCGAGCTACACGAACAATAAAACCCTAATTATCCAACCGGACGCCAACCGCATCAAGCGTCTGCTCGGCAGCACGTAAACCTGAGTTCAATTGACAAAGTTTTTCACCACGTATTCCAAAGCCTCGTCTTTAGTGGACAATTTCTTTTCCAACGTGAGATCTTCAACGGTCGCCAAAATCTCAGAAAACATCGGGCCGGGGCTAAACCCGAGCTGAATCAAATCTCGCCCGTCAATCAATTTCGGCAACTCCATCTGAGCCGATTGTCGGAGTTGAGCGAGACGAAACGAGCAAAACTCATAATAAGCCAAGTTACCATCGAGGGCACAGGCATCGGCGCGATGCAGTGCAAGTAACTCTTCAAAATGGTCTTCTCTCAGAAATCGCTGGAGAGTCGCCTCGCGCATTTGAAATACATCTTTCAACTTCAGATGATCCGCTACCAACATCACGACTCGCTGAATATCATTTCCAGAGAGCTTCAATCTCTGAGTGATCTTTTCAACGAGTTTGGCTGCCTCAAGCTCATGTCCATTGAAATTCGGAGCGATATTTTGCTTGGCCACTATCGGCTTACCCACCTCATGCAATACCACTGCCCAAGAAAGGGTCAAAGACCGCTCGGGGTTCTGCTGGGCTAAAAAATCGACCGCTTTTAGTAAATGAAACCACACATCCTCATCCGGATGATAAGAAGGAATTTGTACCACGCCCTTCAATGCTTCAACCTCTGGCAAGACGACAGATAATAATCCGAGCTCCGATAAGAGCTCAAGAGCCTCGCTTGGACTTGGCCCTGTCCACATCGCAGTGAGCTCATCTCGAATGCGCTCAGCACTCACCTTCGCAATCAATCGGGCCCGACTGCGGATCGCCTGAGCAGTTTCAGGCTCGAGGGCAAAACCCAACCGGGTCTTAAACCTGACAGCCCTCAACAACCGCAGCGCGTCCTCTCGAAATCGTACGGAGGGATTTCCAATAGCACGAATAATTTTATTCTGAATATCATTAACTCCGCCCACGCAGTCGAGAATTCTACTCGTCTTGGGATCGTAGAAGAGACCGTTCATGGTGAAATCTCTCCGAGATGCATCCTCGACTGGACTCGCGAACACAACGCCCTGCGGGCGACGATAGTCAGTGTATTCTAAATCTTTTCTAAACGTTGCAATCTCCAGCAGCGGAGGCTTAGCGCCGGTCGGCACCTTAATCACTCCAAACGCCTTGCCCACGTCGATTGCCATAGGAAAAAGCTTACAAAGCAAATCAGGATGAGCATCAGTGACTAAGTCGTAATCTTTGACCTCTCGACCCAGGATAAAATCTCGAACGCACCCTCCCACCAGGTAGGCAACATGCCCAGAATCGTTGATTTTGTGGAGCGCCTCTCGAACGTAACCCGGCAACGAAAAGGGGCGATCTACCCGAATCCATTTCTGTGGGCTCTCCGCATCTCCCGGAGAAAGGATCGAGCTTTGGATCGCAGCGTTGCTGTGAGGACTATCTGAGTTTCTCTTTGACATGACCTAACATCCCAGCCTTCGTGCTGATCTAATCCGTATCCACCTCAAGGGACTGCCCGTTCAGCTCGTACCGACTCTTGATAATCAGATCTTGCTCGAACCGATTTGGAGCCTGAGTCCCTTCAGCCTCCTTATCATTAGCAAATTTTTTTCTCTTTTTTCCCTTTTTTTCAACAGCAGCGGATGGGGTCTCACCCCCCGACGAATACTCCGCCTCTTGAATCGATTTTTGGCCCTTGTGCCCAGCCCCAGAAGCCGGCAAATCCCCCCACGCTGATGGAACCCAATGGACGCTACAAAGGTCTGCGAACACGAAAATCTGAGAAATAATCAGAACCCATTTCATCACCGAATCAGAACCTCACGAGGTCGGGCTCCCTCTTGTGGACCCACAATTCCGCGCGACTCCATTGTTTCAATCATCCGCGCCGCCCGGTTATAACCAACTTTCAGATGCCTTTGCAAGAAACTTGCTGAGGCATGACCTGAGTGCTTGATTAAATCGACGGCCTGCCGGAAGAGCTCATCATCCGCTTCGACTTCCTGAGTATGTTCGGCATCCTCCTCATCCTCCGCTAGCAAAATCTCGGCGCGATAGGATGGCTTGCCCTGAGCCTTGAGGAAGCTCGTAATTTTACCAATCTCCTCATCATCCAGGTAAGCGCCGTGTAACCTAAGACTTTGCGAAACTCCGGGAGGAATAAAAAGCATATCTCCCTGGCCTAGTAAACGCTCAGCTCCAGCCCGATCCAAGATCGTTTTTGAATCTACATAACTCGCTAACTGAAACGATACTCGAGAAGGTAGATTAGCCTTAATTAATCCCGTGATCACATCTGTTGATGGTCGTTGGGTTGCGATAATTAAATGAATCCCAGCTGCTCTGGCCTTCTGTGCAATCCTTGCAATCGAAATTTCAACTTCTTTTTTCGAGACCATCATGAGGTCTGCCAGCTCATCAATAATCACAACAATATAAGGCAACTTACCGACACGAGGAGCACCCGTCTCATCTGGATCGAATGCCTCCACCCAGTCGGCCCCACTCGCTCCAGTCATTGTTTCACCGGCATTCTCCTCCGAAAACAAGAGATCCTGAACTACCGACGCGCCCATCTCTTCTATTTTTTGATTAAAGCTCGCCAGGTTTCTTGCACCCACCTTAGCCAGAATCCGATAGCGCCGTTCCATTTCTCGCACAGCCCACTTCAGCGCAATACTCGCTTGTTTGGGATCATCCACGACCGGAAGGAGCAGATGAGGCAGATCCTGATAGGCTCGAAACTCAATAAACTTAGGGTCGACCAAGATCATTCTCAGCTCATCTGGGGTAAATCGAAAAAACAAAGAACAGATCAGCCCATTCATGAACACCGACTTACCGGAACCCGTTTGTCCGGCACACAAGAGATGAGGCATTCTAGCCAAATCCGAGAGATAAGTTTGCCCTCCAATATCCTTGCCCATCACAACCGGGATTGAATGCTTAGAGCCATAGAAATCAGGATGCTGCAAAAACTCACGCAAATAGACCGTCTCGCGCGTATCACTAGGAATCTCAATCCCCACGACTGACTTACCCGGCAGGGGAGCTAATATACGCACACTTTGCGCAGACAGCGCCATCGAGAGATCATCCGCTAAAGATGCGATGCGAGACACCTTCACCCCTGGACCTGGCTTAAACTCGTACAATGTAATTACCGGACCTGGTCGAACTGCAGTAATCTCGCCTTCGATCCCAAAATCTGCAAACTTTTGTTTCAAGATCTGAGAATTCGCCAGTAATCGACTCCGATCTACCGAGGACTCTACCACAGGCGGCTTTTTTAAAAAGTCGATCACAGGGAGCTTCCACTGTCCTCGTTTGACTTGAGCGATTGAGCGGGCAGCCTTATTTCGCTCTGCTTCG
>CAINWE010000207.1 GCA_903854365.1 Oligoflexia bacterium | reverse complement strand
TGAAAATGAGATTTTACCGATATAGTTCAGAATCTTGGTATTAAAAATTCGCGTAGGAATGTCATTAATTTGAACATCCTGGTTAGACCAAATTAGATAACCGCTTGAAAGTACGGGAAGAATCAGAGTAAAACCAAAGTTGGTATCCTTCACAAATATTAAAGAGAGCCCTAGCCCAAACATTGAAATCATTCGGAAAAATCGCAAAATACGTTTTGAGCTCTCATCTGAATTGCTGGGACTACTGAGCAGTCCAAAAAAAGCTCCCAAACCTAAGTCCCAGGCGCGTGCCAGAGGAGAAAAATAGACTGAATTCGGGCTAACTTTGAATCCAATAATCATTATCAAGAATGAGACTAGAGAAACTATGAGTGAGACTTTAATTAAGCGTTCTTTCCAAGAATACTTACGACCCATAATTTTTATTCCATGAAAGCTAACTGCACCTAAAAAGATAAGTGGCCAGATCAAATAAAACTGCTCCTCTACTCCTAAAGACCAGTAATGTAGTAGAGGGGATGTTGCCAGACCTTCAAAAAAATAATTTGTGGATTGATGCATAAAGTTAATGTTTGCTAATGATGCTGCAGCCCATAAAGCATCATTCTGAATCTGCGAAACTCTCACCGAATTTAATTGGAATGTACTAAATAGAACCGTAACTGTAATTACCGTAATAGCAGCGGGAAATATTCGACGAATTCGGCGCAAATAGAAATTTGATAAGGAAATCCAACCCCAACCATTAGCTCCCTCAGAGTTGAGTTCATATTCTCGAGCCATAAGCTTTGTAATCAAAAATCCTGAAATTACGAAAAAGATATCTACGCCAACAAATCCGGAATCAAAGCCTGGGATTTTAAAATGTGCAAATACAACAAGCAGAACTGCAAACCCCCTGAGTCCCGCGATATCTTTTCGAAATTGAAGGGGTTTCTTGGCTGCATCACTGTCTGTTGGCCCCTTTTTACTCATGTTAGATAATAACACCTAGCAAAATTGAGCCTACGGACAGGTCTTTAAAATCTTAAGGGTCGCTGCTTTTTCAGGCGCCGTTAGCCACAATCAATACTTAGCTTTAACCATTACCTGCTTAGTGACATATTCACATCTATAGCTCTTACGTGGCGGCAACCATGTGGCGGCAACCATGTGGCAGCATCACCATCTCCCTTTTGAGAGTTCAATTTTCCCTTAACTGCTAAGAGATTTGATGGATCATTTGCAAAAGCTGTTCTCTGGGCAAGAGTTAATATAAAAGCACCGGTCTGCCAAGCATTGGAAAGGGCAACTACATGGTCAATCTGAATCTATGAACTAGTTGCAACCCCGCGAAGGAAGTTAATGGTTTCACCTGAATATGGGTCGGTGAGTACTCCAGATGAAATGACGCATTCTTCGACTTCTGTAAAAGTTGGAGTTGTAGCATTAGAAACCTGCGGTAAACCCGCCACAAATAGCGCCAGGACTAGGGCAATCCTTATCTCTAAACGGCTCATGCGCTAATCGTGTCAGCTTGAGGCTTGGGTGGGAAGAGTCAAATAGCCCCGATAATCCCAATGAATCTTCCATTGGATGGGAGGATTAACCCATCATGGACAGAAAATCGATTTTTGAAAATATTTATGAAAATGAAAAATGGGGTTCCAAAGGAACTCTATCTGGAGAAGGTACACGCCCAGAAGCAGCTAAAGAGTACGTCGAATTTGTAAGGACTTATTTAGAATCCCACCTCGAGATAAAAACTATTCTGGACTTAGACCATGGTGACTGGCAAATGTGGCCAAAAAACTACTTTGATAATTATGACTATACCGGGATCGACATAACATCTTCAGTCGTCGAGATGTGCAACAGAGAATACGGTAATGGACATATCAAATTTATTGAAGCAGATTTCCTCGAAATTGAACTACCACAAGCCGACCTATTGTTAATCAAAGATGTACTAATTCATCTATCAAATGAGGACATAAAGAAAACTCTCGGAAAGCTTGGTAAGTTTAAATATTCTATCGTCGTAACCGACATTGAGTCAAAAGGCTGGCGAGTCTTTGCTGGAAATCTTAAACGTGAATTCGATAAAAGCCGGAATATAATGAACCTGATTTCTTCGCCTTTTAGGGTCTCAAACAAACACTATTTAAGAAACGATATTGAAACTGGTAGTTATCATTGGGTTGAACTTCTAGATTCCAAATGGGCGCTCCAAACGTATGATTTCTCAATCATTGGAAATATTGAGTTCTCCAACCGAGGTTTGACCCCTGGACGTTCAACCATTAAGCGTATCTACATACTCGGATCCAACAAAAAGTGAAATCTTCAAATAAGTGCTCTGAGCGACTCTTAAAAGTATTATTCCAAAATCCGGTTAGTGGCCAATGGAAAAGACTATTAAGAACAAAAAATAATAAGAAAAAGATATTAACGAAAAAGGTTCGAAATCTCGGAGAATAAATCATGCGATTCACAAGTAACATCATGGCTTACAGATTACGGTACTCCAAATGCGACATTCGAGCATTCAGAATTTATGTCCTGGTACGTCGGCCAGGACTATCATCTAGGCTGTGTGTTAAGGGCCAAGGGAGTAATCTGCATAAAACTCAAAATCTACCAGCCTCGTTGGTGGCTACCTGATGTGGATAGTGGTTAATCGCATCTAGCTTTGGACAAACCAATCGCGAGAGCATTGGAATTTACTGGTGAATAGGTCATCGAAAAACTTGATCTTGACTAAATTTAGCCAAGAACCACATTCTCAGAAACCTAATTAAGGAGGTAACGTCTTTTAAATCCCCTAAAGTATTTAAAGCAAATAATTGAAACAAATATCATTGGTGTGAAAGTGCGAAAATACTTGGTATTCAAGTAGACAACGTCTGTGTTATCAAGCGAGAAGCGTATTTCTTGAAATCCAATTCCTCTTAATCTCTCACGAATTTTGAAGACTTCCCCCGATAACTCCGGGAAAATAAAATCGTGAAATTCAATTGTAATCTGTTTCCAATTCAAAATTTGTTCATCGGTACAGCTTGCAAAGACTTCAATCTCGCTTCCTTCAATATCAAATTTGATTAAATCAATTTCTGATAAATTGTAATATGAAGAGAAATCATCATAAGTTATAGCATCAACATAACTTCCATCGGTTTCATGTAAATTTGACTCTATTATCGTCGAACAATGTTCTAAATTTCGATTAATTAATGACTTACCATTGAAATTAGTTATAGCAGCATTCAACACTTTTAGATTATCAATTGATAATAAATAGTTGCGGTAAATACCTTCCTCGGCTTCCACGCCGTAGGATTTTACGCCAAATTTCGAAATCAATGTTTTCGAAAAAACGCCTTTATTTGTTCCAAAATCAACCAGAATGCTACTTGGTATTAGATGTTCGGAAAAAAAAGAGTGACCTTCGATTTTTACTACATTAAATCCTGGATTCATTTTTTTCTGCACACCTAAGCATACATCATTTTTCATATAGTATCGAAAATAGTGTAAAATATTTGCACGAATGGCCGTCCGTGGGCTGAAAATCGCGAGGAGACTTAGCCACGCTCACTTCGTAAACAGGTAGAATTTCATTTCGAATTGCAGCAGAGGAAATCGATTCAGCAACTTACTCTTACAATAATGTGAGTTAAGATGACATCCATGAAATCGAATTTCTATTTAATCAGTGGGTCAGATTTCAGTCTAGATGCCCCTAAAATAAATGTCCGTTCCTTTTGGAAGTGCATTCTTCGCGCGACAATATCAGGAATGATTGGAATTGACAGGCGACGACTAGGATCATTTAGAATCTCGGGTTTCTCTTCGTATTCGAGTCTTAGAACCGAGAAATCACGAAGTGATACAGTTTAAAGAGCTTCACGGATGCACTCCATGATATTTATGAAAAATATTGGAGTAATCGAGGAATATACTTGCTTCAATCCTTCTTCTAATCCAATTTTGCCAGCTTGCAATCTTGACAATTCGTTGACTGTAGAAAAGCTACCATGAAAGCCAAATTATCACAGAATGACATTTTCAGTTTTCTCCTGGGATTTTCTGTTTTTCTCGTATCAAAATCCGTTGGGCAGGTCATTTATCTGGAAGTGACTGCGATTTTTTTTCTAATTATTAGAACAATACGTAAAACTATGCAGAGACAAGGCTTAGCCGAATTCAGGCTCGAACGGGATGGTAAACTCTTAATATCTTTTGGATTCCTATGGTTTCTAGATCAAGCATTCTCTAATGTTTATCACCACACTGAAAAATTGGATCAGCTGTTATCGCTTTCTCAAATTCTAGTTGTTCTTATTTTGGTGTATTGGTCACTTACTTGGTTTCAAGAGGACACGAAAAGAATTCTATATTTCACCATTGGTTATTGCTTTTCAATATTGCCAACTTATTTCTTTGTGCCTACTCTCTATAGCAGGTCGTTTGCGTGGCAATTTCTCTTTGGGCCAAGCATTACTTTGATTATTTTTCTAAAGCTATCACTGGGATATTTCACTCCACTTTTTAAACTTTCTGTCATTGTTGTACTTGCTGGCCTAGATTTATTGGGAGGAAGTCGCAGTCTAGCTCTAATTACCTTGCTTACTGCGACTGCTCTCCTCAGGAGGAACGCAGTGAAGCGCCGCCTCTCGACTGCCATATTATTACTCTTAGTCATTGTAGGTTCTCTTTTTTTCGCGGAAAATATTTATAAGGACTTGGCACTTTCTGGCAAGATTGGCCAACGTCAGCAAATTAAGGCCCAGCTACAGTACAGTTCTGGTCCGCTCTTGCTTGTCGGACGCAGTGAATTTCTTTACGAACTAGCTTCGCTAAAAGAAAATTGGCTCGTTGGAAGTGGAGCAAAACCAAAGATTACGACGGAAATTCTGGATCAAACTGCACAATTTGAAGTGTTAGCTGGGGTAAGGCATACGTCTACGGCCGCTTACCAGGTTTACACCACTACAGGACTACTTCCGAGGCACAGCATGTTATTTGCTTCTTGGGTCGAAGGTGGACTAGTTGCCTTATTTTTTTGGTTGCTTCTGAGTTGGAAGATTTTGAGATGGGTCTATTTGAGCAATAGTTCAACGGGACCTTTTGGCCTGCTCTCCTATTATTTAGCGGTCAATTATTTTTGGGCCTTATTATTTTCTCCTCTAGGTGCAGGCTCGCGTGTCTCACTCGCCTTTTCAATAGGAGTGATTTACCACCAGTTCATGGTAACCCAGGAGTTAGAATGGATTGATGAATAGCAAAGCAGCACATCCCCAAGTTGTCATCAATATCGGCACTGGTAAATTTTTTCTTCACCAGACGGCTGAACTCCTAGCTTCAATCAATTTGCTAGACTCCGTTGTTTCTGGTCTCCTAGGCTCAAAGCCTTCTTCGCCTTCTGTCAAGTTACTAGGAAATAATGCAAACTGGCGCAGACTGCAAAACCGCTCAAGTACTTTAGCAACCATGAGTAACATATCCCAAAGCTATATAGGAGAAATATTTTATCAACTAGCCAATATTTGCGGGAAATTCAAGTTTGGGAATAAATTGAAGGAATTGTGCCTTTACACAAGTTTATTGGCATTTGATTTTCGGGCACGGCGCCATTTAAAAGAAGCTTCAAAGAGGGGAGCCAATATCTACCATTTCCGTGCCGGATTCGGAGGCAAATCGGTGGCGAATGCAAAAGGTCTAGGAATGCAAACGATTTGCGACCATTCATACCCCCACCCACTATTTAATTGGTGGGACTCTACTCTTAGACATACTAATAAACTACCCAAATATTCCGTAGAACAGAAAATTTTGACTGATCTAGATACTGCCGACCACGTGATTGTAAATAGCACTTTTGTAGCAGATACGTTTACAAATGTGGGCGATATGCGCCACTTGACTATCTGCACGCCTCCAATTGATTCTAGGTTCACGAATGTAGGAAATGACACGCCCTTCGCAAAAAGATCGGGAGTATTATTTGCTGGTACGTGTAACTTTAGAAAAGGTATAGATAGAGTTGGAAATATCATAGAAAACCTCGAAGATGACGTAAGCGTTGTTTTGGCCGGTAATTGGGATCCTGATATGTTTTTCATTCGCTCAAGAATCGCCGAAAGAAAAAATACAAGCATAAAACCACATATTAGTTTTACTGAGCTCGCTAACCTAATGTCTAAAAATTTAGTTTTCTTGTTTCCTACTCGAGCCGAAGGTTCGGCGCGCGTGGTTGGCGAAGCATTGCACAATGGTTGCATTGTAATCACCACACACGAAGCTGGATTGCCTTTAAACTCGAACGAAGGTATCCTCATTAATTCCCGGTCTGCTGAAGATATCGCTGCG
>CAINWE010000206.1 GCA_903854365.1 Oligoflexia bacterium | reverse complement strand
GAGAATGCGGACAAGAATGCCGCGAATAATATTAGAAGACTCGGATTAGAGTCTTTGGGGTGCGAACCCCTAGAAGCCCCCGCTATTGCCTGTTAAGGCATAGCGGTGGGAGTAATCACAAAGAGATAGAAACGAGGGGAGCGATTTTTTTGTGGCTTCTGTTTGCCGCAGCCCAATTCATTTCTTTCTCAAGTTTTCGAGTTAAATTGTATTCGTATTTGATGTCATAATCTGGGTAAGTGCAGACCACTCCGTGTTGATCTCCGAAGAAATAGGTGTACGCTCCGGCAGTTTCAAGTTCCTTTCTTTTGAGAGATTTGAAGTAGTCCTTTGCGCTTGAGTTTTCAGAAGTGTGGAATGACATGAAGTCTAATTTTTTGATCCAGAAGTGCTTCTTAGCAAGATTGGGACGAATTTCTCGTAAAAAGCGCTGGAAAATCAGGTTTTCGAATCTTTCCTTCATGGTTTGGTCAAACTGTCCCTGAGCGGCTTCGGTTAGTTTGAGTATATATGGCTCGCGATTGCTCAGTGCCTTCCAGTCTCCTTGGATAAATATTGCTTTGAGGGTCAGATTAAATGTAAATGAATCGCCCGTTCGAATCTCTGTAAAGGAGAAGTGGATCGATGCCTCTTTTGGTCCCGCTCTTTCAAGCGAGAGGGAGCTGAAACCACTCGTGGGATTTTTTTGAACGCCTTCTCGGATTTGATTGCTACGATTTGAATTTTGAACTTCTATTTCGTGCCAGATGCTGCGGAGATGGTGATATCGATACTCGCTCCAAGGGCCACGGATCGTGGAGCGAAACTCAGTGTCCCATTCTGGTTCGTATTCAAATGTATCTTGCGGAGACGAAAATCGGATGGCGCTCCTTACTGTTTTAGGTAAAGCGAGTAATCCTCGATGAGGGATGAGGTAGTCGTGATTGGCCTCGGCAGTTGATAGAAACAAGCTGTTAGAGCTAAAGATTACAAATGAACTCAATAACGTTGCTAAATTCGTTATGAGTTTCGGCATAATAGTATCGACCCCCCTCTGGGGTAATACCAAATAGGCTATTTCTCATCAAGAATTTAAAATTTGAGCCCAATTAGTCTCATCAAATCCGACGGTTCCTCCGTGGTTTCCGATGAGGAATGGTCTCTTGACGAGTTTTCCGTTTTTGCTGAGTAATTGAATTGCTTGTGCCTCTGAAAGTGATTTTAATTGTTCACTCATGCCGAGTTCTCGGTATTGAATTCCAGAGGTGTTGAAGAGTTTTTTTAAGTGACCTCCTAAATAGCCGAGCATGGCCTTGAGCTCAGTGGCGGTCGGAGGTTGCTCGGTAATTTGGATTTTCGTATACTTGATTTTTTTCTTGTCTAGGAATGCGAGTGCCTTTTTGCAGGTGCTACACTTTGAGTATTCATAAACGATCCAATGGCTCATGCTATTTTCTCCTCTGCTAGAAGGCCAGTTTTTAGCATGTTTCAAGGGAGATTTCGATAGGTGGCGTGGGTATATTTAGGTTTCATTGAGTTGGGACGTGTTCGAAGTGACCCTTTCTGGGGTCAAAGTGGCTCTCAATTTTCTGGTAGCACGAGCTGGAATGACACCAGATAGGACGAGGTATCGTGTTGTGAGTCGGGAGATTGCGGTGAACCGATCGAATTCATTGAGTGTTTTTGCTAGGAGCAGTGGTTAGCATGATTGGCACTCTTGTTGAAAGTTTGCCGGGTCGTTAGGGCAAAGGAGAATAAATATGAAGTTAAACATAATTCAATGTCTTGTGATGGTTTCCTTCTTTTTTGTTGGCCAATCTAGTTTCGCTCATGAGTCAAACGGTGCGGATGAAGTTGAGAAGGCTTCCTCGGCGATGAGTAGTGTTGGGAGCGAAAGTAAGTCGGAGCCCGTGGAGGGTGAATCGGCTCGAGCCCGTGGTTTCGAAGGAGGTCATTCAGAGGGAGGCTTCCATCCGGGGTGGGGAGGTCATTCAGAGGGGGGCTTTCATCCGGGATGGGGAGGTCATTCAGAGGGGGGCTTTCATCCGGGATGGGGAGGTCATTCAGAGGGAGGCTTCCATCCAGGGTGGGGCGGTCACGCAGGCTACGGCCCTCATCCAGGTTGGCATACTGATCCATTTTCAGTGCGCTGGGGATTTGCCCCTTGGCGCCGTTGGGAACATCCTTACTTTGTGCGCCCAGTCTTTGCGTTTGAGTGGGACCGCGTGGCTGCGTTGACGTGCTCCGCTTTAGACTCCTCGGGTCGTGCCTATCCCATCACGGTAAACGAGTGGCGTGGCAGGGCATACGAGGAGAGGATTGGTCAAATTGAAGACCTCGCCTTAGATCGATGCTATGAAGAGTCTGGGGGAGACCCTTCGTGCTATCTCGAAGGGTGCTGGCCCGGTTATTGATTTAAGACGTAGCTAAAAATCAAAGGCGCCACAATAGTAGCGTCAGACTCAACAATATATTTAGGGGTATCGATCCCGAGTTTGCCCCAAGTGATTTTTTCGTTCGGGACCGCGCCAGAGTATGAGCCGTAGCTGGTGGTGGAGTCACTGATTTGGGCAAAATAGCCCCAAAGCTTGGCTTCGATACCCATATCTTGATGGAGCATTGGGACGACGCAGATCGGGAAATCTCCAGCAATTCCGCCTCCAATTTGGAACATCCCGAGTGTGCTGTTTTTTGTGACGGATTGATAAAATTCAGAGAGCTGGATCATGTATTCGATCCCAGTCCTCACAGTATGGACCTTCTTGACGTCGCCGCGCATGCATGCTGCAGCGTACATGTTTCCAAGAGTGGCATCTTCCCAGCCAGGAACGATGATGGGGAGATTTTTCTCGGCGGCAGCTACCATCCAACTGTCCTTTGGGTTGATTTGGTAATATTGCTTGAGTTTTCCACTGCGAATAGCGCGGTAAAAAAATTCGTGAGGAAAATAGCGCTCACCCGATTGATCCGCAGCAGTCCACTGTTCAAGCATGACACTTTCAATTCGTCTCATCGCTTCTGCTTCGGGAATGCATGTGTCTGTGACTCGATTCATGTGTCGGTCGAGAAGCGCTTGCTCGTCTTGCGGTGTGAGTTGTCTATAGTGAGGTACGCGCTCGTAGTGATCGTGAGCCACGAGATTGAAGATATCTTCTTCGAGGTTGGCACCTGTGCAACTAATGAGGTGGATTTTATCTTGGCGAATCATTTCTGCCAACGTGAGACCGAGCTCAGCCGTGCTCATCGCCCCAGCTAGGGTAACCATCATTTTACCGCCCTGATCAATGTGTTTTTTGTATCCTTCGGCCGCATCTACGAGAGCGGCTGCATTGAAGTGTCGGTAATGGTGTTTGATGAACTGCGAAATAGGGCCCATGGAACTCATCGTGATTTACTCCTCAAAAATAAGCTCCCGAAGCGTTACCCTAACCTGAGCCCAAAGGTCAAATAAAAATCAACGTAAGGGAGATCTTATTTTTTATTTAATCCCAAATGCGGATTTCCATTCAGGGGTGGGAGTAATTAGCTTTCTCCTTTTTAAGTCAAAGCAGCCAAATTTTAAGTCAAGTAGGGAATGCACTCCTCCGTTGGCTCCTGTCATCTCTTGGTGAATTTCAGTAAACAGACGGTCGTGCGCGGTAACGTAGCTCTCAATGGTGACGTCTTGCCGTGCTTTGAGTTCTTTGCGGTATTGAATTTCCAAAGATAAAATCACTGGGCCGATCTGGGTTTCTTGAATTTTTTCAAGGCCGTATCCTTTCCCGGCAATCCAATCCCAGCGAGCTTGTTCAAAGAGGATGAGGTAGTTTGCATGATTCACGTGTCCGAAACTATCGAGATATTCCTCTAAGATCTTGAATGAATAAAAGTGTTTCTCGGTCGACATGATGTGTTTCCTAGCTGGTTTAAGGTCTGGCGGGCCATTGCGGCTCACAGCTTTGTTTTTGGGGCTCTTGCCCACGGATAAACGTCTCTATCACTACCTGGGAAGGCGGACAATCAGGAATCGCCGCGCGACCCGTATGTCTATCGGTCGGCATGTGGGTGAGTAACGGACTTTCGGGAAACGCTGTATTGGGTTGTCCTAATTGCGCGTCTTTCATGAAATTGACCCAAATCGGGAGTGCCGAGTTTGCGCCAGTGAGCGGGGGAGGTGGTGCTTTTTCTGAGGTCTGGTCCATGCCCACCCATGCAATCGTTGTAAACTTGGGTGTGTAGCCTGCAAACCAAGCGTCCCTGTGGAAATTGGTGGTTCCCGTTTTACCAGCAGCAGGCTGCAGGTACCCCATTTTTTTAGCGGCTTGCGCTGTACCTTGATTGAAGACTTCTTGTAAGCAGTCCGTTAAAAGATCAATTGGAGCAGGGGGGAGAGTGGATACTGCATTGGAAGATAAGATGAGGTTCCGGGTGCCATTGTCTTGAGTAATGCCTCGGATGGCGACAAATTCTTGTTGGGTGCCTCGGTTGGCGAGCGTGGCATATACTCGGGCCAGCTCGATCGGCGACAGCTCGGCTACGCCCAGAGAGAGTGAGGGTACCCGAGGTAAGGTGGACTCGATGCCCAGTGTGCGTGCCGTCGAAATGACTTCGTCTAAGCTGAGCTGATAGGCGAGTTTCGCGGCGACCGTATTTATCGATAGCGCTAAGGCGGTCCGCAGAGAAATCCACCCTAGAGATTCGTTTTCATAATTTCGGGGTGACCAGCTTTTTTGATTTTGGTCGTAAAGCCACGTCCATGGTGAGTCGTGAAACGGGTATCCTGGGCTATAGGGGGTGCCGTCGCGATCTTTCCCTTTTTGAAATGCTGTGAGGTAGATAATCGGTTTAAATGTCGAGCCCATCTGCCGCTTCATGTTGAGGACTCGATTGAAATTACTTTTAGAGTAGTTTCTGCCTCCGATGAGTGAGCGAATATAGCCTGATTCGTGTTCAACTGAAATGAGGGCGCCCTCGAGGGTGCGCGTGGGGTCCTCAGTGGGTTTAAGCTTAAACTGTTTTTCGAGTTTGAAAACTCCGTCGGTAACCGCCTTTTGAGCGAAGTCGTTCAGGAGTAAGTCCAATGTAGTATAAACTTTAAAGCCAGCTGGGAAGCTCTCTGGATCCTTCATTTGACTTTTGAGGATGCGGCTCAATTCGAGTTTTACGTAATCCGTAAAAAATGGGGCTTTCGTCAGCGTGCTTTGTGGTGGAGCAAAACGGATGGGTGTTTTCAGTGCTGATTTTGCTTCAATTTCTGCGATGAGGCCCGTTTCCACCATTTTTTTCAATACGAGTCGTTGTCGATCGATTGCACGATTGCGGTATTTGTAAGG